>CAJAVE010000248.1 GCA_903945325.1 uncultured beta proteobacterium
ACCAACCGGCTTGGTCACTATTGTCGGCACCGCCACCGTGGGCCAAAAGCTGATGGCGACCAACACGCTTGCCGATGTGGATGGCTTGGGTACCGTGGGCTATCAATGGACAGCCAATGGCGTAGACATCGACGGGGCCACAGCTAGCACCCTGACGCTGGGCAGGTCGCTGCTGGGCAAGACCATCAGTGTGAAAGCGGGCTATGTCGATGATTTTGGCACGACAGAAAACGTCAGCAGCGGCGCCACAACCATGGTGATCAGCCTGAGTGACGCCGATGGTGACCAGTTCCCCGACCGACTTGAAGCCGCCAATGGACTTACGGTGGGTGTGAAGGACAACGATGTCTTTACCAGTTCCAAGTTTTTTGCCATGCAGCTCTATCGTGACATCCTGTTTCGCGAGGGTGAGAGCGCGGGCGTGCAGTACTGGCAGAGCGTGATTGATGCCGGTGCCTTAACGCGCAGTCAGGTGGCAAGGGCTTTTCTGGACTCCGCAGAGTTTCGTGCCGGCGCGGGTGAGATTGTTGGTCTGTATCTGGGTACATTGGAACGCCTGCCCGATATAGCTGGCATGGACTACTGGATGGAGCAGTTGCAAGCCGGATCGAGCCTGAGGCAGATCAGCAGTGCGTTTGCGGCCGACACAGAGTTCTCCAGCATGTACGGTGGATTGAATGACAAAGCCTTTGTCGACCAGCTGTACCTGAATGCGATGCAACGCCCGGCCGATTCGGCTGGGGAGACTTACTGGTTGGCCCGACTCCAGAACGGCTCTGCGCGCAGCGAGGTGGTTCGGCAATTCATAGAGTCGCCGGAGTTTCTCGGTACGCGCCAGGCAGAAATTAATATTGCGCTGAATTATCTGGGCCTGTTGGGGCGCACACCCGAGCAAAACGGCTACAGCGGCTGGGTCGCGCAGCACGACGCTGGCGTTGCCGAGATTGCCATCATCGGCGCCTTCCTTTCCAGCGCGGAGTACCACGATCGCTTCCTGCCTTGAGGAGTTCAGGGCGGTATTGAGCTTGCGTTTGGCAGAGATTGTCTATTGGCCCCAAGACTGCTAATGTGAGTTCATCCGGCGAGCCCCGGATTGAGGAATTTCTAATGGATACCGTTAGAAATTCCTCAATGAAATCAACGATCTGATTGTGATTTGGAGTCGCTATGCCCCCAGAAACACCGTTCGACCTGAAGTTCACCTCCCGTGAAGTCACCGCCTGGGGCGGCCTGGCCCTTTTGAAACGCATGCTCGACGGCATGGGATTCAAAGAAGCGGTGCAAAGCTGGGATCTACCCCAGCCCGGCGCCAACCGGGGATACCCCTGGAGCAACTCATTGAGCAAATGATTGTCAGCATCTGGTGCGGGGCCGCCCGTTTCGCCCACGCCGACATCACCCGGCTGCGCCCGGGCAACACCGCATCGAGCAACAACATCGAGAGCTTTCTCGAGTCCACCCTGGAAAACCTGGGGGATACCAAGGTAGGACTGTTTCGCACCGACAGTGGCTTTTACGACAAGGTGATCGTGGCCCTTCTCAAAGCCAAGAAGATCAGCCACATCATCAGTGCACGCCTGACGCAAGCGTTGCAGCAATCCATAGTGGACCAGTGCAAATGGCAACAAGTCGAGGTCGGCTTGGAAGTCTCCGAGCTGAGTTATCAGCCGCACGGCTGGGAGGCACCCCAAGGCCTGGTGGTGGTACGCCAGCACATCAAACGCAAGAATGGTGCAGTGGTGGGCAAGACCTTGTCGCTGTTTGCCGATGACCCGGATCTTCAGGGCTGGCGCTAGGGGGCGATGCTGACCGATTTGAGTATTCCTGCCCTGGAGGTGTGGCGTCTGTACCGTGGACGGGCAGACTGTGTGGACTTGGGGTTTTGCCAGAACCGGATCAAGGAGCTCAAGGCGGCCTTTGGCCTGGACAGCTTTGTGCTCAGGGACTTCTGGGCGACCGAGGCAGCGGTGGGTGCGCTGTGGGATGACAACTCGAAGAATACCAAGCAGACGTTTCGCTTGGCGGTGGCCCGCAAACGACGACCGTGATTTAAGGGGTTATGAGCCAATGCGGGGGAGCCGGTCAAACTTACGCCGGTGCCGGCAAAGTCCTAATGGACAATCTCGGATAAACAACAGCCTGCCAATCGCTGCACGGTAAATCCATGCCCACCCTTACAAACCGCTTTTCCTGTCGCTTGCTCCTGCCCTTACTGTGCAGCTTTTTGTCAGTCGGCAGCGTCGCGGCTGAGCGCCCCAAAGTGGGTTTGGTACTGGGCGGAGGCGGCGCTCGGGGTGCCGCCCACATCGGTGTATTGGAAGAACTGGAGCGGTTGCGCATTCCCGTGGACTGTGTGGCAGGCACCAGCATGGGCGCACTGGTCGCCGGTGCATGGGCCTCTGGACTGGACGCAGCCACGCTGCGCAGCGAATTGGCCAAGGCCGATTGGAACGACCTGTTTCAGGACAACCCGGGCTACAACGACATCAACTACCGTACCAAACGCCTGGCAAAACGCTATCTGCCTGGAAGTGAAGCCGGTGTCACTGCCACGGGGCTTGTGACACCGCAGGGCGTTGTGTCTGGTCAAAAGATCAAACTCTTCTTCAACCAGCTGGTGCATGCCGATGCGGGCGACCGCCTGATTGAGCAACTGGCGTTGCCCGTGTCCATCATTGCGACCGATATCGGCACTGGCGGGCGCGTGGTTTTTCGCCAAGGCAGTCTGACGCTGGCGATGCGCGCCAGCATGTCGGTGCCGGGCCTGATGGCGCCGCTGGAATATGACGGTAGAAAGCTGGTCGACGGCGGGTTGGTGGACAACTTGCCGATTCAGGAAGTGCGAGACCTGTGCGGCGCAAGGGTGGTGATTGCGGTCAACGTGGGCTCACCTCTGCTGCAAGTCAGTGAAATCAGTGGGCTGATCTCCATTTCAACCCAAATGGTGTCCATCCTTACCGAACAGAACGTCACGCAGTCACTGGCGAAGCTCGGGGTCGATGACATTTACATCAAGCCCGATTTGACCGGGTTGACGGCAGCCCAGTTTGAGCGCAGCGCTGAAGCCGCCGATCTGGGCCGCGCCGCCGCCCAGGCTGCCCCGGGGTTAAAAAGCCTCACCGTAGACCCCAAAACCTACGCTGAGTGGCGACAACGCTGGGCTCGCAAAGACCAGCCATTACCCAGGGTGGATAGCATCGAAATTGCGGGACTCAAAGCGGTAAACCCGGCTGCCATTGAGCGGTACCTGGAACAAAAGCCGGGTGAGCATCTGAACGTCTCGCAGCTCAATCGCAATCTGCTGCGCGCCTACGGCGACGGCTACTATGAGCGGGTGGACTACACGCTGACGCGCCAGGATGGGCAAAACCTGCTTCGCATCACGCCGATTGAAAAAGCATGGGGTCCGGACTACGTGCGACTCGGCCTTAATTTGAACTCGACCCTGACCGGGCGTTCCACCTTCAGCTTGCGAACGGTGTACCAAAAGACATGGCTCAACCCTCTCGGTGGCGAATTTCTGACTGCAGCAGAGTTGGGGTCCAACACCGGCTTCAGTGCCGAGCTCTACCAACCATTGGACCCCGCACAACGCTATTTCTTTGACGTCGCCGCATCCGCGCGGCGGGAGAACTTTGCGCTGTTTGTGGATGACCTTCGCATTTCAGATTACCGCAACAGCATTGGCAGGCTGGACCTGACTGCAGGGGTGAATTTGGGTATGACCGGACAGTTGCGCCTGGGATGGCGTGAAGATCACCAGACCGTCACCATCGAGACCGGCCTACCCACCCTGTCTGCCGAGCCCATGCGCAGTCGGGGCTGGCTGGCCAGTTGGGAAACCGATCAGAAGAACCAGCTCCACATCTCCACGACGGGCTGGTCGGGAAAAGGCAGCTGGTTTGAATCGGCCACTGGAAACTACAACCGGCTGAACCTGAATCTGGATGGCTCTTACCAGCTCAAGGACTGGGTGCTCGGAATGCGCGGCAGCTATGCCGGCTCGCTCTACGGAGGGCTGCCGCCACAAGAAATGGGACGGCTGGGCGGATTCCTTAATCTTTCCGGCTTTGCCAACGACCAGCTTCTGGGCGACAGGGTCAGTTACGGCCACGTGCGGGCAGAGCGAATTTTGGGGCGTATGCCAATGGGCCTGAGCGGCGACCTGCGACTGGGTTTTGCGCTGGAGGTTGGCAAGGTCGCAGACCCCCTGTCCGAGCCGCGTCGAACCGGGCTGCTCAACTCAACGGCCATCTATCTGCGGGGAGAAACACCATTTGGTCCAGCGTACATCGGGCTGGGCCAGTCCAGCAGCGGGCCGGTGAACGCTTACCTCTTTATCGGGACACCCTAGCTTAGTTTGAACCTCCGATTGCCCGGCTCCGTTGCAGCAACTTGCGGCCAATGTCCGACAGCAGCACGGCACTGGATTACAAAAGGTGCAATGGGTGGCACATCAGGTAGGTTCGTAGCCCGGGTTGGGCTTGACGCCCACCAGCGTTGGCGTATTCAGCTTGCGGGCTGATACCTTGCCGCCGCTGGCCTTGAGCCAGGTCTCCACCACGTCCCACACCATCTTGTTGCCCTGCGTGCGCGCCTCTTCGGCCACAGGGGCCCAGCCTGCCACTTTGTACTTTTTACCCGCCTCAATGGCACGACCGCCCAGTTGCATGTTGTCGATGCGCTTGCCCATGGCCGCACCGGGGGTGCAGCTGTATTGCAAACCACCCACGCGCACCATGTCGCCGCCCTGCTGGTAATACGGGTCGGCGTTGAACAGGTTGTCTGCCACGTCTTCCAGCACCGTCTTGATGGTCTCGCCCGTCATTTCGGTCACAGTGGCATAGGAATAGGTAGTGGCCGTCATGTCCATCAACCACTCGCGGGTGATGGCCTGGCCGGGCAGCAGCGTGGTGCCCCAGCGGAAACCAGGCGAGAACGCTATCTCTGCGCCTTGCACATCCATCAGCGCATCGACCAGAAGCTGGTCGCCCGTGCCGTTGAAGTTGCCACGGCGGTAGAGTGTGCCTTCGGTAATGGCCAGTTTCTCGGCCAGCTTGGTTTCATACGGCGCGCGTATCTTGGTGATCAGCGCGTCCATCTCGCCATCAGCCGGCAGCATGTTGGCAAAAATGGGCAGCAGCTTGTAGCGGAAATCCATGACCCGCTTGTCTTTAACCTCGAAGTCCAGCACGCCCAGAAACTTGGTGTTGGAGCCAGCATTGGTAACCAGGGTCTTTCCGCCCTTGTTGGACACCACGGTGGCAACCGGCATGCCGTCGTGCGTGTGGCCGCCCATGATGGCGTCAATACCGCTGACGCGACTGGCCATTTTCAGGTCCACGTCCATGCCGTTGTGGCTCAGCACCACTACGACCTGCGCGCCCTTGCCACGTGCCTCGTCCACCATCTTCTGAAGGTTTTCGTCCTGAATGCCAAAGGACCAGTCCGCCACCATGTAGCGCGGGTTGGCAATCGGCGTGTAGGGGAAGGCCTGTCCGATGATGGCGCAGGGCACGCCATTGATCTCGCGGATGACATACGGCTTGAACACCGGGTCGCCAAAGTCATTGGTCTTGACGTTTTGGGCTACAAAGTCCACCTTGCCGGCAAAGTCTTTCTCGACGATCTCTTTCACGCGCTCCATACCCAGCGTGAACTCCCAGTGCCCGGTCATCACATCGACGGTCAGCAGCTTACAGGCGTCGACCATGTCCTGGCCATTGGTCCATAGCGCCGTGCCTGAGCCCTGCCAGGTATCGCCGCCGTCCAGCAGCAAAGCACCGGGTCGGCTGGCCTTCATGCGCTTGACCAGTGTGGCCATGTGGGCAAAACCGCCAACCTTGCCATAGCGCTTGGCGGCCTTCTCGTAATCCA
>CAJAVE010000249.1 GCA_903945325.1 uncultured beta proteobacterium
ATTATGTTGATCGAAACCTGGCACTTCTGGTCATCGGTTTTGACCCTCTTTTCCGGGCAGACCTGGCTGTTTTCAAGCGGCGCGGGCTGGATCAGCTTTGCAGTTGAAGTCCCTTCTTTGCTGGTATTGACGGCGCTTGGTGCGCGGGCACCTGGCGCAAACAGGATTTTTCGCACCATCTGGCACAGAGGCAGGGAACTGCTGACGGTTGCGGCAGTCGGAAATCTGACTATCGTGATTGCCGCAGCGATTCAAGATCCCACCTGGCGTCTGAATTCGGACTGGTCAAGCGTGCTGGTCGCCTTTTTGCATATTTGGGCGCTGGCACGGATCTGGATGTCAGCGATTATTGAAAAGGTGTTTTTGGAGTTTCCGGATCAAATTCCAGGGGAAAAAAATGAATAAACCTGTCTACGTCACCCAGCCCTACTTGCCTCCGTTGGATGAGTTTTACCCTTACTTGGAAAAAATATGGGATAGCAAAGTTCTGACCAATTGCGGGCCATTCCACCACCAATTGGAACAAGCACTGTGCGACCACCTTGGCGTCAAACACCTGGCACTTTTTACCAACGCGACAATAGCGCTGGTCACTGCACTGCAGGCTCTGCGCATTACGGGTGAAGTCATCACCACGCCCTATTCATTTGTGGCAACGGCGCACTCATTGTTGTGGAACGGCATCAAGCCCGTTTTTGTTGATGTTGACCCCAACACACTGAACCTTGATCCGGCAAAGATTGAATCCGCAATCACCCCGCAAACGACCGCCATCATGCCTGTGCATGTGTATGGTCACCCATGCGATGTGGATGCCATCCAGAAGATTGCCGACAACTACAACCTCAAAGTTATCTATGATGCCGCTCATGCCTTTGGCGTGAAAGACGCGCACGGCAGCGTGCTCAATCATGGCGATCTCTCGGTGTTGAGCTTTCATGCCACAAAGGTCTTCAACACCTTTGAAGGTGGAGCCGTCATTTGCCCGGACGAAAAGACGAAGATTCGTATCGACCATTTGAAGAACTTTGGCCATGTCGGCGAAGTGAACGTTGTCGCGCCCGGCATCAACGGCAAGATGAGCGAGTTCAATGCGGCATTGGGGTTGTTGCAGCTGAAGTACATTGATCAGGCGATCTCTTGCCGCAAGCAAATCGATGCTGCCTATCGTGAACGTCTAAAAGGCGTCAAGGGTATTGACTGCTTGAAGGATGCAGGTGAAAAAGTAGCCAATTACTCCTACTTTCCCATTCTGGTGCAGGCTGACTATCCGCTTAGCCGGGATGATTTGTACCAAAAACTGAAAGACTCCGGCATTCATCCACGCCGCTATTTCTACCCACTGATATCGGATTTCCCCATGTACCGTGGGTTGCCTTCGGCCAACAGAGAAAATCTGCCAAACGCCAACGCAGCGGCACAGAAAATTCTGTGTCTGCCAATTTACCCCGATCTTCAAATGGAAGCGGTAGAAAGAATCTGCCACTTCATTGCCTCGCAATGAGTGTGCACCGCTTGATCGCCATTGGCGGCGGGGCGGCCCGATGAAACTGGCGATCATGCAGCCTTACTTCCTGCCTTACATTGGCTACTTCCAGTTGATCGGCGCGGTGGACACATTCATTGTGTACGACAACATCAAATACACCAAGAAAGGCTGGATCAACCGCAACCGCTATCTGCGCGATGGGACGGATGAGATGTTTTCCCTCGCGCTACGCAAGGATCCGGACTCACTCCCTATTTCCGGGCGCGCACTGGCCAGCGAATTCAGTCGCGACAAACTTCTCAACAAGTTCCGGGCGGCATACGCCCGCGCACCACAGTTCGCACCGACCATGGCCGTGCTGGAAGACATAGTACATTGTGCCGAATCCAACCTGTTTGACTACTTGCACAACTCCATTGTCAAGGTATGCAAACATCTTGAACTAAAAACGCAAATCCTCGTTTCGTCAGAGATCAATATTGACCACTCACTAAAGGGGCAGGAAAAAGTGCTGGCGCTGTGTCAAACTATGGGCGCGCGCACCTACGTCAATGCTATCGGAGGCACAGAGTTGTATGCTAGGGCC
>CAJAVE010000250.1 GCA_903945325.1 uncultured beta proteobacterium
AGGCCTACAAGGGTGGCGCAAGAATTGCTTGCTACTATGCCAACACAGCTTCTAACCAATGCTGCGATTATTTTCCCTGCGATTCCACGAGAACCACCATGTCGATCCACGCTGCACTCAACCACGTAACCCATTACACCTATGACCGCCTGGTGGCGCTCGGCCCTCAAACTGTGCGCCTGCGCCCTGCACCGCACTGCCGCAGCAAGATCATTTCCTATTCACTGAAAGTGGAGCCGGCCGAGGGCCACTTCATGAACTGGCAGCAGGACCCGTTTTCCAATTACCAGGCACGCCTGGTGTTCCCCAACAAGACGCGCGAATTCAAAGTCACCGTCGATGTGGTCGTGGAAATGGCGGTCTACAACCCGTTTGACTTCTTCCTGGAACCCGAGGCCGAGGAGTTTCCCTTCAAGTACGAGCCCCAGTTGCAGGAAGAACTGCTGCCCTACCTGATGGCCGACGAGCGCACGGAGCCGATCAGCGACTACCTGGCCAGCATCGACTACACCAAGCGCCGCACGGTGATTTTTCTGGTCGACCTGAACACGATGGTGCACAACTCCATCAAGTACACCATTCGCATGGAGCCCGGTGTGCAAACGCCCGAAGAAACGCTGCGCCTGGGCTCCGGCTCATGCCGCGATTCGGCCTGGCTGATGGTGCAACTGCTGCGCCACTGCGGCCTGGCCGCACGCTTCGTATCGGGCTACCTGATCCAGTTGAAGTCTGACGTCAAAGCACTGGACGGCCCCAGCGGCACCGAGGTTGATTTCACCGACCTGCACGCCTGGTGCGAGGTCTACCTGCCGGGTGCAGGCTGGATCGGGCTGGACGCCACATCCGGCCTGCTGGCCGGCGAAGGCCACATCCCGCTGGCCTGCACGCCCCAGCCCTCGGGTGCAGCACCGATTGAAGGCGGCGTAGACAAGAGCGAAGTGGAGTTTGCTCACCACATGCAGGTCACCCGCATTTACGAATCGCCCCGCGTCACCCTGCCCTACAACGACGCACAGTGGGATGCCGTGATGGAGCTGGGTGCCGACGTTGACAAAGAGTTGCTGGAAGGCGACGTGCGCCTGACCATGGGCGGCGAGCCCACCTTTGTCGCCGTGAGCGACCGCGATGCCGCCGAATGGAACACCGACGCCCTGGGCCCCACCAAGCGCGGCTTTGCCACCGCACTGGTGCACAAACTGCGCGACGAGTATGGCAAGGGCGGCTTCCTGCACTATGGCCAGGGCAAGTGGTACCCCGGCGAGCAGCTGCCGCGTTGGGCACTCAACATTTACTGGCGTGCCGACAAACAACCCGTTTGGTCCGACCCCGCGCTGTTCACCGACGAGCGTGACCCCACCCACTACACCAGTTTGGATGCCAAACGTTTCACCGAAGCGCTGGCCAGCCGCCTGTCGCTGACCGGCAAATACATCCAGAGCGCGTATGAAGACAGCTGGTACTACCTGTGGCGCGAACGCCGCCTGCCGGTCAACGTGGACCCGTTCAATTCCAAGCTGGACGACGAGATGGAGCGTATGCGGCTGCGCCGTGTGTTCGAGCAGAAGCTGGACACGCCCGTGGGCTATGTACTGCCCATCAAATCCACCGACCCGCTGGCTAAGACTGACACCCGCTGGACCACCGGCCCCTGGTTCTTCCGTGACGAGCGCATGTATCTGATGCCCGGCGATTCGCCCATGGGCCTGCGCCTGCCGCTGGACTCGCTGCCCTGGGTCAGCAAGAGCGACTTCCCCTACATGATTGAGCGCGACCCCACCGAGGACCGTGGCGACCTGCCCGCGCACGGCGTCATGGCCGCGCGCTACTCAGCCACCGCCGCAGCAGCCACCAGCGCCAGCATGGCCTACCCCGCTGCGGGTTCGGTCGCTACTTCGGTTGCAAGCGGCAGCGCGGCTGCGGCCAGCCCGGCATCGGCTAGTGGCCTGCCGTTTGTGGCCGGCAACACCGCCCCCACCGAAGCCGCACGCAAATTCCAGGCGCCAACGGCCAGTGGTGAAGCCAGCCTCACCGCCAACGCACGCACGGCCTCACAGGTCGAGCCCGCGCAATACAGCCAGGCGCCAAAGCGCCAGGAGTCTGCCCACTGGATCACCCGCACGGCCCTGTGCGTGGAAGTGCGCGACCCGCGCCGCGCCAGCGGCCCCAAGGCCGAGGCCGTCGGTGAAAAGTCGGGGGTGCTCTACATCTTCATGCCACCGCTGGAGCGCCTGGAAGACTACCTGGATCTGCTCACTGCCATCGAAGCCACCGCCAAAGAACAGAAAGTGAAGCTGGTGCTGGAAGGCTACCCACCCCCCCGCGACCCACGCCTCAAACTGCTGCAGGTCACCCCGGACCCCGGCGTTATCGAAGTCAACATCCACCCGGTGAACAACTGGAAAGAACTGGTCAAGAACACCGAGTTTCTGTACAACGCCGCCTTCGAGTCGCGCCTGTCGGCCGAGAAGTTCATGACCGACGGCCGCCACACCGGCACCGGCGGCGGCAACCACTTTGTGATGGGCGGCGCAACGCCAGCGGACAGCCCCTTCCTGCGTAAGCCCGAACTGCTGGCCAGCCTGCTGCTGTACTGGCACAACCACCCGTCTTTGAGCTACCTGTTCAGCGGCATGTTTGTCGGCCCCACCAGCCAGGCTCCGCGCGTGGACGAGGCGCGCAACGACCAGTTGTACGAGCTGGAAATTGCCATAGAGCAAATCTACGCCAACCGCGAGGCGTATGGTCAAAGCATGCCGCCGTGGATCGTGGACCGCACGCTGCGCAACATCCTGATCGACGCCACCGGCAATACCC
>CAJAVE010000251.1 GCA_903945325.1 uncultured beta proteobacterium
CAGGCGTGACTACCGTGGAGCCGCTGGTCGGGTCTCGTACCACCGCCACACTCTCCAGCAACTTGTCGTAGTTGTCCGTTAGCACCGCCTGAAAAGGCGTGTTGAGTGGATTGAAGCTGCTGGCATTGAGGCCGACTGCCGTGAGCTGTGCGCTCAGGGTGTTGTTGATGGCGGTGATGATGGTCGGAATCTGGGCCTTCTGGCTGGCCACGGCCTGCGGTGTTATCGCATCGGGGCTGCTCAGGCCCTCTTTTTTGGCGACTTCAGACACCACATAATCGGTCAAGCCGGTGAGGTTGATGGTGTAGAACTTGCGGTTGGCAGGGGCCCGAACAATGTCAGCCACCAGCATGGACTTCCAAGGCTTGTTGTTGCGCAGTACAGTAGCCACGAGCGGTGCTTTAAGGCCGCGCAGGCTGATGCGGTAGTAGCCGTTAGCGTCGGTTTTGGTGGTGACCGTTTTGCCATTGATGTCGGTGAACTTGAGGTCGGTGTTGGCAATCGGTGCGCCGTCACCCGCGCCACCATCTGCCCCGCCGTCACCCGCTCCGTCACCACCACTGCCCTCCAGGAACGGCAAGCTGGCGCCCGCCAGCGCATTCATCTCGGCACAGGATACTGCGATACCAAAACTGTCTGAGAATGGTGCACATTGAGCCACTGGTGCGGGACTTCCACCTGTTGCTCCTCCCCCACCCCCTCCGCCGCAAGATGCCAGTAGCCAGGCACAAAGAACCGCGGTTAAATATCGCATTGAAGTCTCCCCTTTTTGACTGATGTGTTGGTATCGCATAAAACCGACCTAACGTCAGGTTGGCTGGTTGCAAGCTTGGATTTGATCGTCAAATTATTACTGGCATTTGGCAACTTCGCCACTCGATGGTGTGAGTGGGGAATTTTCTTCGAGCATAAACACGCTGCAACGCCCGCAGAATCTGCGCGACAAGCTACTAAATTTATAGCGCTCGACTGGGCGCCTCCTGGTCCACGTAAACGTATGGGGCAGAACATGGTTAGTGGCCCGATCCCCGCGTTGCCAACCCTACGGGCACTGGAAGCAGAATTGCTCCGTTGAACCACCGTCATAGGTCGTGCCGGTGGCAGCGTCGTATTCAGATGTGAAGACATTGAGGTTGTAAATTGTCCCGGGCACCAAGCTTGCACCAGCGTATGTGACCGTGTTTCCAACAAGGTTGCGTTGGGACGAAAGCTGGAAGTTGTCTGAGGAACGATTCACATTGACGTTGTAGGAATAGGTGCCCGCCACCAATGGTGGCGACCAGGTGAAGACCGGCGTGGCACTCGTCACATTCAAACGGCCAGAAGGCTGGACATTGGTGGGGAAATTGGTGTTGAACCCGGCAGCGCGAATGCTGAAGGTGGCCATCGCCGACGCCCCAGATTTAGAGGTGGCCGTCGCAGTGTATACCGTGTTGGCGAGCGGCAGGGTGCCAAAGACCATGTCGGCATGCCATGATCGGTCAGCCTGATATATGCCAGCCGCTGATTGGCCGCCCCCGCTCGACGAAGTAGCACCGAGTGTTTGCGCAACATCGGCAACGCCAGACGAGACCACATAACTCGTTACTCTCCCGCCAGTCGCTCCGCCAACATTGGACCAGGCACCAAAATACCGCCACTGTGGCAGGCAAGTCACTGCCACCGAAGTCACCCCGGCATTGGCAACAACTCCAACGCCATTGTTAACAGTGCAAACCCGGTTGGTGGGTTGGGTGCCCACAATGACGTTGTAATTGGTGTTTTGTGTCAATTTGGTGGCGAAGGCAAAGGTCGCTGCATTGACGGCGACCGGCAGGCTTTCTGCGCCATTCACCAAGATCAGTCCGGAGGCGTCCAAGCCGCTCATGCTGCCGCCCAGTCCGTATGTTGGTGTAACCACGGTGAACCCGCTGGCTGCATCTCGGGTGACCGATACGCTTTCCAACAACTTGTCGGAACTGTCGGTCAGGATGGCGCGAAAGGGTGTTGTCAGTGGATTGAAAGTGGCCGGATTCAGGCCGACTGCGGTAATTTGCGCACTGAGGGTGTTATTCAACGCGGAGACGATGCCGGCTACTTGGGCCTTCTGGCGGGCAACCGCAGCAGGGGTAATCGCATCGGTGCTCGCAAGCCCGTCTCTCTTGGCCACTTCAGAGACCACCACATCGGTTAGGCCCGTGAGATTGATGGTGTAAAAAGTGCGATTGGCTGGGGCGCGCACAATATCATTGACCAGCATGGATTTCCAGGGCTTGTCGTTTCGCACAACGGTGGCCACCAATGGCGCTTTCAGGCCACGCAGGCTAATTCGGTAATACCCGGTGGCGTTAGTGGTGGTGGTGACTTCCTTGCCGTTGACGTCTGTAAATTTGAGTGTCGCATTGGCAATGGGTGCGCCGTCACCAGCCCCACCATCTGCACCTCCGTCACCGGCCCCATCGCCGCCGCTGCCCTCAAGAAACGGCAGGTTGGCGCCCGCCAGCGCATTCATTTCCGCACAAGTCACCGCACTGCCAAAACTGTCTGAAAATGCTGCGCATTGGGCGACTGGTGCGGGCGTTCCAGTTGTCCCGCCACCACCACCGCCGCAGGACACGAGTAGCCAAGCGCAAAGAAACGCGGATAAAAAACGCATTGGAATCTCCCCATTTTATTGATGTATGGGTATCGCATGTCAACTAGGACCCGACATCAGGATGCCCAAGCCGCGAGCCTGCATCACATTTTGGAGCAATTGCTGGCATTCGACAACATATTTGCATTTGCGCCTACAACCCCTGTTTGAGGGATTGACGCGCCGCGCCCTAGGTCGTAGGGTAAAGTTGTGCGAAGCGATCGCATTTCATTTCCAACGCACTATGCCAGTCAATTTGATATTTTTGCGCATCAACCGTATCTTGCTTCTCTCTGCGCTGTTTGCCTGCGTCCAGGGTGCGCTCGCCAGTGACCGGTTGGCTCTGGTCATTGGCAATTCGGCCTACCGGCATGGTGATGTATTGGACAACCCCCGCAATGATGCCGACGCGATGGCTGAATTGTTGGGTAAGGCAGGTTTTCAAGTTGAAAAGCAGTTAGACGGCGATCTGGCCCAAATGAACGCGGCCGTGAACCGTTTTGGCACGGCCATACGCGACCCGAAGGTCAAGTTCGGCTTGTTCTACTACGCCGGTCATGGGTTGCAGCAAGACTGGCGAAACTACATCGTTCCGGTGTCGGCCAACATCAGCATCGCCAGTGATATTCCCAAGCAAACGGTTGATGTGAGCAATCTACTGCGCTACATGGAACAGGCCGACACACGCAGCTTTCTGGTGATTTTGGATTCCTGTCGGGACAATCCGGTTGGCGCCTTTCAGCCACTTGCAAAAGGGTTGAGTCAATTCAACGCGCCGGCTGGCAGCATGCTCGCCTATGCCACTGCACCAGGCAGCGTCTCCCAAGATGGCGCCGGCAAAAACGGTTTGTACACCAGCTATTTATTGCGCGAGTTCGCGGTTCTTGGAGCGCCGCTGGAAGACGCGTTCAAGCGCGTTGGTTTGAGCGTACGTATGGCGTCTAAGGGAAGCCAAGTTCCCTGGATCACCAGCTCCTTGACTGAAAACATCCAGATATTTCCGGTTCGAACACGTGAATTGACCGACACCGAAAAAGACCGGTTGCTGGAAAAGGAAATGACCACCTGGTTGCGGGTCAAAAGCAGTGCAGACCCTGAAGTTTTAGCCGACTTCATTCGTGAGTACCCCAGTGGCAGTGCCAGTGAGTTGGCACAGTCCCGACTGAATCGCCTGTTGGCGATCGCTGTCGCACAAGAAAACGAACGGATGCGCTTGGAAGCTCTGGCATCCTCGAAGAAGGCGCAAGAAATTGCGGACCAACAAGAGGCTGCAAGACGCCGGCTGGCAGAGGCCGAAAAGAAGCGTTTGGCCGATCTGCAAGCGGAGCAAGAACGCGTGCAATTGGCCCAAGCCGCGGCTGCGCGTGAAGAGGCGCTGCGGCAGGAAGCACTCAAAGAGGCATCCCGGTTCGCGGAGGTGGCGCGTGTGGCCGCCGCTGCCGTCCATGTTGCTGAACAAGCGGCTCGCTTGGCGGTGGCCGCAGAGCTTGAGGCCGTCAAGTTGGGCGCACAAAGGATTGAGGCAGCGCGTCTCGCCGAGGCTGCACGTCAAAGTCGGCTACAGGCGCAAGCCGCTGAAAAAGAAGCCCAACGTATTCAAGCGGCTCAGTTGCAAAAGGCGCAAGAAGAACGTGTGCGGCTTGCCCAAGTTGAACAAGTGCGATTAGAGCAGTTACGCCTTGCCGAGCTGGAAAAACGCGAGGCGGATCGATTGGCGCAAGAACAAAAAGCTTTCGCAGTTTCAGTAGCCGGTCCATCCGTGCCAGCGCCGGTGTCTGTACCGCCAACGCCATTTTTTGCGGGGTACTCCGAACACCACCGCAACTACAGTCTGGGTGACCAGATCAACATCCGCGTTATTGACCAGTTCAGCAAGGCCAGCAAACCACTGGTGATGACGGTAACCCAAGTGGACCTGGCGGCCGAGCGGGTGCTCTACAACGATGGCGAGTTCGCCTCCGATTTGATGGGTAATACCACGACCAACCAACTTGGAAGTTTCAGTACACCGCGCCAGTTTTATCCTGCGGAGCTGATTGTGGGGAAGAAGTGGCACACCCGCTTCAAGCAGTCCCGCCCCGGCGGCGTAACTTTCACCTTTCAATATGACCTAAAGGTGATCGCCAAGGAACGCATCACGGTGCCTGCTGGTACGTTTGAAGCTTACAAAATCGAAGCCCGTGGTTTCAATGTGGAACTGGGCGCCAGCCTGGAGCGTAATATTTGGGTTGCCCCAGGCGTGAATGCTGACATTGCCCATGAAATCAGGGTCCGATTGCGCAATGGCAAATGGGATCAGAATGACCGCCAAGAGCTGGTATCTTTTTTACAGGCCAAGCAATGATTTACGTTGCCCTTCAACAGAGGAAAGCATGAGTTTGAATTCACGCAAATCGAAATGGTCTCTAGCAAATAGCTTTCTTCTGTTACTCACCTTGGGGTTGGGTCTTGCGCTTCCGGCGCAGGCGGCACAGGTACTTGCAAAGGTCGGAGCACTGCAAATTCAGCGTGGGGGAAAGATGGTTCCCGTTGTGGTCGGGACCCGTTTGCGTGAAGGAGACGAAATGGTCAGCGAGCCGGGTGCCGAGGCTTTGCTGCGCCTGGACGATGGCGCACGTTTAGCAGTGCGCCCTAACTCGATACTGCAATTTAAGACGCTTCAACGGCGTGGCCGCGTGGACCAACGAAAAATGGCGCTGCGAATTGCACAAGGAGGGTTGCGCTATTTATCAAGCAAGTCAACGTTGCGCCACAGTATCCAGTTCGAAACCCCTACGGCAACCATTGGAATTCGCGGCACCGACATCGAAATTTCCATCACCGACTTGCCGGTGGATGAGAACGTCACAGGCACTTACCTCAAGGTCAACACCGGCGCAGCAATTTTGCAGGCGGTTGACGGTACCGTGGTGGAAGTAGATCCTGGTCAAGTCGCTTTTGGGGGCGAGCCGGAACTGGTACCACGCGGCCCAGGCGGCACCCGCCGCCCGGCAGGGCGCAAAGTGGAGCCAATTACCGGCTTGTTCAAAGCAGGTCTACTGGACAAGTTGATGGGCAACACCAAATAGGCAATTGCCGCCCAGTGTCGGCCCAGTGCAACACGCAATCAGGTTCTTGCTGGAACAGGACTGGCGCTGCAAAGGAATCAGCAGGGTCGAACCTTGAACTCTACGCGCCGATCCAAAGCGTCCCGCAAATCGTCGCTGCCGGAGCCGATGAGATTTTCTCTGGATCCCATGCCAATGGATTGCAGCCTTCCAACGGTGTCGACGGCACCGGCCTCTAGCCGTCGCTGAATCACGGTCGCGCGTTGCAAGGACAATCTCTCATTGACATGTTCAGGACCGGTCTTGCTCGTATGCCCGGTCACCAGCATGCAGACCTTGGCTGCTGAAGTTTCCTTCGCAATTTGCCGCAGCCACATGGTGTAGGACGCATTTACTTTTGGATCGGAAATGAATTCGGTTGAGCCTGGGCGGAAGAGAAATTTAACTGACAGGTTGTTGGTAGCAAGACCCAGCGCGACAATGCGCCCGAAAGCCGCTTCAGCCACGTCCTGGTGGCCAAGTTGAAGATGGCACAGGTAGATAGCGTTCAACACGCGAAGTTGCAGGCCCTCGGGGCGCGCAGCGGCCGCGTCGAAGTATTTCAACGCATCTTCGCATCGTCCACTCTCGTAGTGCTTGTCACCCTCAGCAACCAATGCGCCAATGGGCAGTCGTGCCAAATACAGCCCATCCGCTTCGGCACCCGGGTGTGTATCAGCGGTCTTGATCTGGCCTTCAACTACTCGGTCTTTGGACATTGCGGGGCTGTCCCGGAAAAACTTGGTTGGCGTCTCATCAACGCCAGTTGGCTTAACCCTGGCAACCGCCTGTGCTATCACAAATCCAGACCGTAAATCGGAAATTGAGGCGTTCAACCGGAACCTCCCGCGCCCTTTTTCTTGCTGAATTTGCGTCAAGGTCCCGGTGACTACGAAGTTGGCAGACTTCACGTTTTCCTCCGTGATAGATGAGACCTCATGGTTTTCAAGACGGGCCCTCATCAATTGCAATAGTCGCTGGTCCACGAATCGGGTTGCTGCTGTTTGCTGACCCACAGTTCCTTCGATGGTGTTGTCAATAATCACAACTACCTTTTTCGGCTTCTCAGCCTTGAATAGCTGATCAATACCGCTCTTGGGCTGGACCTGGAATCCCGGCATTTTCAGAGCCTGGGCCAACAAATCGTCCACTGCATACTGAATACCCTGTTCCAAAATGGAATCATCCGCCAGTTCGGGCGGCCTCTCAACCTGCGGGGCGGTCGCAACGCAAGCCGATATCAGCGCCGCGAACAGCAGTGTTTCGAAAAGCGCGCCAAACAAGGTCAGTTTTCTAAGGTGAATTAGCGACATGATTGAATTAGCTCCTTCTTTTCTGCTACGGAAATATTTTCCCCCAACGCTGCCTTGTTCAAAAGCATGGAACACCGGGCACGCTCGGACTCTATCGCGCCCTTGGGGGTGGAAGCACTAGTTGGTGCGTCAACTGGTGAGGGTGCCGAAATCACAAGTTTTTTTTCGAACAATGCAGGTGAAGGTGCTGGTGCAACAAAGCCGGGAGCAGACGCTGGGGCAGCAGGCGGCGAACCTTGTCCACAACGTCCAAAACAAAAATCACCTTCTATGCTGCCTTCCATCCAGGGCTCTTGTTTTCCGGCGGACCTGGCCTTGACGCCAGCGACCACACGCTTGAGAGCCAGTTCAATGGGCATATCCAGGTTTTCCATCGCAAGCAGCAATTGCTCGGTATACAGGCCGTTTTTTCCATTGCCATCCGAGGCCACACTACCTGGCCGCGTAGCAAATGAGATGAGCGTGCCACTGGGCGAGTTGACCTTGGTCAAACCACTGCCCGTTGATCGGAAACTTCGCGCGTAGGGGTTGTTGCGGCAGGCGTCAAGAAATACCAGGTTGAGCCGCGTCTTGGCGTCATCCAGCACATCCAGCACCTGCTTGACCGAAAGGCTTTGGTTAGGTACATCTTCTTCTGTATCGATCTCGGCATCTACAGCCGGAAGATAGTTATCCCCCTTGATCTGCAATCCATGTCCTGCGTAAAACACGAGCGCTACTGCTCCGGGTTGCAGATGTGAGCGGAATTCGCGCAACGCACTGCCGATTTGGCGGGACGTCAAGTTGTCGCGCTGTACCACTTCGAAGCCCAGTTGACGCAACCTAGCTGAAATGTCGCGCGCATCATTGGTCGGGTTGAGTAGCGGTGCATTCTTGTATGCGCCATTGCCGATTACCAGAGCGACCCGCTTTTCACTCTGCGCATGCAAATTTGAAGACAGAAGACCAAGCAACGCACTTACGATCAGAACAATAGTTCGTCTTTGAACGCACCGCATAGAAATCTCTTGCCTCACAATAGCCTCACATTGGAGTATAGGCATTTCGCGCAACTTGCCATTCGCAATGTGAGCCCGAAAACCGCGCAGGCGACCAACGACTCCGACTACCAAATTGCGCCTAAAGCGTAAACGTCCAGCCTTCAACCAGCGCCCCAGGCACGCGCGAGCCACCCAGCGCTCGGGTGTAGTAGGTGTCACAGGCTGGGTCAATATCGGCCCAGTCGGTCAGCGCCAGAAGTTTGCTTCCCAACGCGTCGTACAGACTTTCATCCCAGCGCAGATCGTTGATGGGGCCGACGATCTCGCCGTTTTCAACCCAGAAACAGGCGTAGCGGGTCATGCCGGTCACGCGAGCCGAGACCGGGTCGCTCCAGTTCAGGTAGTGCACGTTGGAGAGGTAAAGGCCCGTGCCAATGGCTTTCAGAATGTCCTGCTCGACCAACGTGCCGCAAGCCACGTCCAGCGCGCGGGGCGCTTCGCCTTCGTCGGCGGCGTTGCCTGTGAGGCCATATTCCTTAGCGGTGCGCGAGCTAACCAGCAGGGTACGCAACTCACCGGCCTGCATCAGCGGCAAGACGCTTTCGCTGACCTCGCCCTGGCTGTTGAAACGGGGCGTCAAGGCCAGGCCAAAGTTCTCACCAAAACTCAGCAAGGGCGAGAAATGCGCCTCGCGTCCGACCAGCTTCTTGAACGGGCTTCTCCCCTGTTTCCATGCTGCCGCGGACAAGGCGTTCCAGCCCATCATGCCCAGCACATCAGCAAAGGCGCGTGGCGCCAGGTAAGTGCGGTACTGACCGGGTTTTACATTGACGGTGGGGCGCTTGAGTTTTTCCAGCAGGTCGCGCGTGCGCTCCAGATTGGCGGCCCAGGCTGACGCATCCCAGCGGGCACCCGCATAGCTGCCCTTGGCCGCCTTGGGCCCGTCGTACAGCGAGTAGTCCAGAAAGAAACTCTCGGTGGCAAACCAGTGGCTTTGCCCGGCTGAGTTGCGGTTGGCGCGAATGACCACGCCGCCAGCGTACAGGCCCGCCAGATCACAGCCCTGCGCGCTGTCCAGAATGGCAGACACGACATCCTGCGGCGCAACCAGCGCACCGGTAAATTCTTCATCGCTGCTGCCGTGGTTGACGATGGCGACCTGGTTGGGGTCCACATCCAGCACCGCCACTTCGGCGCGGCAGGCGTGCAGTGTGGCGCTGAGCTGGTCGCAATCGGCATCCAGATTACCGCTCAGGGTGCAAGACTGCTGCACCGTGCGCCCCAGGGCCTGCAACTGCAACGACAGCACCATCTGCTGCACATCCGTGTTCTGGCGCACGCGGTTGGCATTGAAGCGCACATACAACGTGTCTTCGGCGCTCAGGTTCAGCGTGATGGCTTCCTCGTTGGTGAGGTGCCGCAAAACATGGTTGGCAACTGCGTCAAAGTGGGTTCTGACCGTCTTCATGAAGTGGCTCATGCGACACCCCCAAACACTTGCACGCCCTTGAACAGGCACGGAGGTGAGGCATGCCCCACGCGGATCACCTGGCTGGGCTCGCCCTTGCCGCAATAGGGTGTGCCATAGGCCACCGGGTCTTTGCCCACACCGACCAGCCGGTTCCAGAAGTTCACCGTCACACCACGGTAGTTTGGGTTGCGCACCACCGCACCCAGCTTTCCGTTCTGAATGAGTTGCCCGCGCTCGCAGCCAAACTGGAATTTGTTGCGGTAGTCATCAATCGACCAAGAGCGGTTGGTGGTCATCAGCACCCCGTTTTCCACCTGAGCAATCAGTTCGTCCAGGGTTGAAGTTCCCGCCTCCAGATTCAGGTTGGCCATGCGGTCAATGGGTGCGCGGTTCCACGATGCCGAACGGAAATTGGCCACACCGGGCAAACCGCTGCGCTGTTGCGACTCCAGCGCGCCCAAACCCCGGCGCAACATGCCTCCTTCGATCAACAATTCGCGTTGGGCGGGGTTACCACCATCGTCAAACGCATAGCTGGCAAACTCGTGGCGTACGCCAGGGTCGAAGCTCACGTTCATCAGCGGTGAGCCATATCGCAGCGTTCCAAAATCAGCGGGCTTCACAAAGCTCCAGCCCGCGTAGTTGCGCTCGTCACCCAGAATGCGGTCCAGCTCCAGCGGGTGACCTATGGACTCGTGGATTTGTAGCATCATCTGATCGGGCATCAGGATGAGGTCCATGGCGCCGGTGGGGCAGTTCTCGGCGGTCAACAGCTCCAGCGCCTCGGCGGCCACACGCCGGGCCTCCACCGTCCAACGGTTACGGTCAAATGCTTCGCCACCCATTTGTGCGGTGTGGGACCAGGTGCGCGTCTGCGACTCCAGGCCCTGGGCCGCTGTGGCCGACAGGTCGATATTGACCATGTCGAAATCCTGCTCAATGGCGGCCCCGTTGCTGGAGAAGTAGGCCAGCCGAGTCTCGATGGTCATGACCCGTGCACTGCGGTTGACCACCAGGTCCGAGCCCTTCATCGCGGCGCTGGCGGCGCGCAGGCAATCCGTGATTTCGGCCAGCGACGTGGCATTGAGCGCCTTATCGCGCGGGCTCTGGTAGTGCCCGGTCGAGGCCGGGCGCTGTGCGGGCGTAAACCCGTGGGTCTTGTAGGCGCTGGTGGTTTGCGTGGTTGCAATGGCACGGTCAAACGCACGCTGCAAGCCTTGAGCACTGGTGTCTGCCGTGGCGGCATAACCGAAGTGGCCGTTCACCAACACCTCACACATGGCGCCGGCCTCAACGGTAGTTTCGTTCTTTTCCGGCATGTCGTTGCGCACGCAGCGCGAGGCCGTGGTCTCGCTGGAAAAGCGCACACCAGCCCATTCGGACGAGCGTCGGGCATGGGCCAAGGCATCTTGAGCAAATGCAAAGGTCTGTTGGGGCATGAGGCTCCTTGGTTTCGGGGATTGCGGGGTCAGGCCGAATTGTTCTCGGCGTTGGCTACCGAGAAGAAATACGACAGGCGCTGCTGCGGGTTCAGCCATTGAAGAACATCGGCTGGCAGGGTGGAGGGCCGGATGGTCTCCACAATCTTCAGATCCGGCTCTCCGGCCAATTCAAGCATGGGAGCCTCGTCCTTGGGTAATTCGGGGCTGTAAATCAGGACCCTGGGTCGCAGGCTGTGCGAACCCGGCGAGACCACCAAGGCGAGTGATTCATCGCTCAGTTGGACCACGGTTCCAGGCGGGTAGACGCCCAACAACTTGATCAGGGTATGGAGTAACGCGGGGTCAAATTCGTTGCCCTGCTTGCGAAACATCGTGGACAGGGCTTCAGAGGGCAGCAGCGGCTCCCGACCCGTGGCCTCAGGGGTGCACAGTCGATCGTAGCGGTCGACCAAAGCCAGAATGCGCGCGCCTACCGATGCGGTTTTTGTCCCTCGTGGCCAGCCTGAGCCATCGACCGCTTCGTGGTGGTCAGCAATGACGGCCAGCGCTCCGCGGCTAAAGGCACCAGACTGCGCGGCAAACTGCAAGCCATATTGCACGTGCTGGCGGTAGAAGTCTTCTTCGTGTTTTTTTCGCGGCCAGGTCTTCAGGATTTGCGGGGGTATTTGTGCCTTGCCCGCGTCGTGGGCCAGCGCTCCGAGCGCCAGGTCGGCCAGTTCAGCCTCCGACAGACCCGCCTTCTTGCCCACCAGCATGCACAGGGTCATGGTGTTCAGGGCATGGAATTGCGGACCCTGGTCTTTCTTGTCACCCAGCAAATGAAGCAGGATCTCTTGCCCCTGTGCAATGGTGGAGGCCGTTTCGCGTGACAACAAGGCCAACTGCTCCCCTGCCGTCTTGGGAGAACGTGCCATGTTCAGCAAACCTTCGCGTGCGGCGCTGGCGGCTTTGTCCCAGGCGCGATCAGCGCGCACAGCGGCGTCCTTTTGCAAGCGAAACTTGTCTTTCTTGGCCTTCTCGGCGCGCACCATTTCCTGCAACATCGCCGCCTTCTGTGCCGACTGAACCACTTCGGCGGCCTCGACGGCCGCGTCGGCCAAGGGTGTGTTCAGGCGCACCGCAGGCCTTGCCGTGCTCTTCTCCGGGTGGTAGTACAGCCGCCCTCTGGTGTTGTAGCTCTGAACGACCGCAATATCGTTCTGTGTCTTTAACAGGAATCGATTGGTCAGAAAGGCGTGCTCATCCCACCGCAGGTCCAGCCAGACATACAACCCAAGAACCAGTTGCGATGCATCAATCGGTACCGGGGTACCGGGTTTATTCCACATAGTCCAATTTCCTGTTGTGACCGCACGAACCGATGGCACAGAATCTTACCTGCTGTCACACCCTATGATTTCGAGGTATTTTCTTAACTAAACCATGCCTCAGCCCATACGAAATAGCATTTGCATGCTATCACATTGGTAGCACTCTGGCATTCACTTCCAACATCACTGCCTGGGCTTCCAGCGCTTTAACAACAGCGCATTGGTCATCACGCTGACTGAACTCAGGGCCATAGCCGCGCCTGCCACCACCGGGTTGAGGTAGCCAAACGCTGCCAGCGGAATGCCCGCCACGTTGTAGGCAAAGGCCCAGAACAGGTTCTGCCGGATCTTGGCCACCGTGCGGTCTGATATGTCCAACGCCGCGGCCACCAAGGCCAGGTCGCCGCGCATCAACGTGATGCCCGCTGCGTACATGGCGACATCGGTGCCGTTGCCCATGGCCAGGCCCACATCGGCCGCAGCCAGCGCAGGAGCGTCGTTCACACCGTCACCCACCATGGCGACGGTGTGGCTGCCGGGCTTGACACCGCCACCCGCCTTCAGCTTGGCCACCAACGCCGCCTTGGCGCCTGGCAGCACTTCGGCCATGACCTCGTCCGCCTCGGGGTTCAAACCCAGGCGGCGGCCCATGGCCTCTGCCGCACCCCGGTTGTCACCCGAAATCATCACAACGTGAATGCCTCGCGCACGCAGCGCTGCCAAAGCTTCGGATGCGCCCGGTTTGGGCTCGTCGTCAAAGGCCATTAGGGCGCGCAAGATCAGGCCGTGCGCCGTGCGCTCGGCCATGGCCGAGACGGTGGCGCCTTCGGCCTGCAATGCGGCCGACTGGGTGGCCAGCGGCCCCAGGCTCACACCCAGCTCATCCATCCAGCGCAGGCTACCTATGGAATAGTGGCGGCCATCCAACTCGCCCTCGGTGCCGCACCCCGGTACGGCCTTGAGTTGCTGCGGTGCGGTGATGGCCACGCCTTTTTCTTGTGCGGCGGCCAGCATGGCACGCGCCAATGGGTGCTCGCTGCCGCTTTGCAAGCTGGCGCTGATTCGTAGGACCTCGGCCTTTGCGGTGGCGTCAGGAACCAGCAACGCACTCAGGCGCGGCCGCCCAACCGTCAAGGTTCCGGTCTTGTCAAAAGCCACCACATCCACCTTGTGCGCCTGCTCCAGTGCCTGGGCGTCCTTGATCAAAATTCCGTACTGCGCCGCCACCCCTGTGCCCGCCATGATGGCGGCGGGCGTAGCCAGCCCCAGCGCGCAGGGGCAGGCGATGACGAGGACCGCCACGGCGTGGATGACAGCGGTCTCGAACGGGTGGCCGGTCAGCCACCATCCCAGCAGAGTGGCCAGCGCCAACACCAGCACCACCGGCACGAATACCGCGCTAACCTGATCCACCAGCCGCTGGATGGGCGCCTTGGCAGCCTGGGCGTCTTCCACCAGGCGAATGATGCGGGCCAGTACGGTGTCCACCCCCACAGCGGTGACCTGCAGCACGACGCGACCCTCACCGTTGATCGAGCCCCCGGTGAGTTTGTCGCCCAAGTCTTTGCGCACGGGAAGTGGCTCGCCAGTGAGCATGGACTCATCCGCCTCGGTCGTGCCCTCCTGCAGTGTGCCGTCCACGGGAAAGCGTTCGCCGGGCTTGACTGCAATGCGGTCGCCTACCAGCACATCAGCCACGGGCACATCCACTTCGCCATCACGCCCCAGCCAGTGCGCCACGTCTGGCCGCAGGGCGTGCAGTGCTCGGATGGCGGCCGTGGTCTGGCGCTTGGCCCGGGCCTCCAGCCATTTGCCCAGCAGGACGAGAGTGATGACCACCGCTGAGCCTTCAAAGTAGAGGTGCACCATGGCGCCGTCAGGCGCGCTCAGCCATAACCAAACCGACAGCGCCCACCCGGCGGTGGTGCCAATGGACACCAGCAAATCCATATTGCCGTTTAGCGACAGAAGCGCGTGCCAGCCCGCCTTGTAGAAGCGCGCACCCAGTATGAATTGGACTGGCGTGGCCAGCAGAAACTGAAGCCAGGCTGGCAGCATCCAGTGCTGGCCAAACAGGTCTCCGACCATGGGCAGGGCCAGCGGTGCTGATAGGATTGCACCCATGGCCACCGGCCCAACGCCGGCCCAAGGCGACACCGATTCCAGCGCGTCCACCTGCGCAGGCGTGCGCACCTCGTAGCCCGCATCGCGCACGGCACGGCGCAAGCGGGCCTGCATCTGTTCACCATCGGCATAGACAATCCGCGCCGATTCGGTGGCCAGGTTGACCGCGGCCTCTTGCACCCCGTGCACTTTCTTGAGGGCGCGTTCCACCCGGCCCGAGCAAGACGCACAGGTCATGCCGCCAATGGCAATGTCCATGCTGGCTGTGGCTGTGGTTGTGGGAGTGGGTGTGGCGGTAGTCATGTTGTGTAGCCGAAAGCTTTGCACCATGATAAGGTTCAAACCAGCGGCTTTTCGATTCCATAACCTCCAAGGAGTTTCCATGAACCAGATCTTTACTGTTACCGGCATGACCTGTGGCCACTGCGAGAAAGCCGTTGTCCAGGCACTGCAGCAGGTGGACCCACAGGCGCAGGTCAGCATAGACCGAGCTCAAAACCGCGTGCAGGTGGAGTCGACACAGCCGCGCGAAGCGCTGGCCAAGGCGATTGCCGAAGAGGGTTATGCCGTCGGCGTCTGACGCGACCGTCGCCCTCGGCGAGTAGAGGTCCCGCTACACTGAGCCCATGATGGACCCTTGCTCGCTATACCCGTCTTTGGCCGATGTGCAACCGCCTCTGGCCACGCTGGGGGCTCTTGCTGGGCCTATGACGGTGCCCGTTGGCACCGTATTGTTTGACGAGAATGCGCCCTGCCAAGGTTTTCCGCTGGTGCTCGATGGCGAGGTCAAGGTGTCCCGCCACTCCAGCGACGGCCGCTCGCTGGAGCTGTACCGCGTGGTGCCCGGTGAGTTGTGCCTGGCCTCCAGCGCCAGCCTGTTTCGCGGCCAGCCACTGGCAGCCAACGCAGTTGCCACCAAACCCACAAACTTGCTGTTGATTCCACCAGCCACGTTCAGGCAGTGGCTGGAGACCCCGGCGTTTCGCAATGACGTGCTGGGCCTGTTTGCCGAGCGCATGGCTGACCTCACCGGCCTGATTGATGCGGTGGCCTTTCAGAAGCTGGACCAGCGACTGGCCGCCGCCCTGCTGGGCCGTGGGCAAGACCTGGTGCTGACCCACCAGGAACTGGCAGACGAGCTGGGCACCGTACGCGAGATTGTGTCGCGCCTGTTGCGTCGCTTTGAGCGCGAAGGCTGGGTCGAACTGTCGCGTGAGCGCATACAAATTCGCAACAGCGCCGCCCTGCGTGCAGTGGCTGCCGCAGTGGGTAACTAACTCCACACCACCCCGTCCGTGTTGAGGCGTCTCTTGACAGGGAACATGAGTCATTTTAAGATTCATATTAAATGCAACTTAAAAAACCCCTCTCCATTCCAGGCACCCGCCCAGTGCAAAACCTCATACGCCTGGAGGAGCCAACCGACCCCAAAGGCGCAGCGCCCAGCCTGCGCGCATTCCTCGAACTGGGGTTTCGGCCTCTGTACATTGCAGGCACGTTCTGGGCCCTGGTGGCCATTGCACTGTGGATTTACACCCCCGGGCTGCTGACCGGACCGCTGAACGGTGTTGCCTGGCACGCGCACGAAATGCTGTGGGGTTTCATCGCCACGATTGCGGTGGGTTTTTTGATGACAGCGGGCAGCAATTGGACCAGCATCAACCCACTGCAAGGGCGCGCACTGGCGTTGGTCTGCTGCCTGTGGGGGGTGGCACGCGTGGGCTATCTGGTTCCCGGCGACGTAGCATTCTGGGCTGCCATGGCGGCGGAACTGTCGTTCTTTCTGCTGGCTTCGACCGCCATGCTGCGTGCAGTGGTGCTCTCCAAAAACTCCCGCAACTATGCGGTGCCGGGTTTGCTGGCCGCCTTGGGTGGCATCGACGCGCTGTATCTGCTGACGACGCGCGAAGTCGACTATGCCTTGCTGATGCAGCGCTTCAATGCCGGCATCACCGTGATGGCGCTGATCGCCTTGCTGATTGGGCGTCGCGTCATTCCCTTCTTTGCCATGCGGGCGGTGCCGGGCCTGACAATCCCAAAGCACACCGAAACCGGCTGGGTGCAGTTAGGCGCCTGCACGCTGGCGGTGGTGAGCCTGCTGTTGGGTTGGGATGGGCTGACCACACTGGCACTGGGCTTGGCCGGCGGTTTGGCCCTGGTGCAGCTCATCAGCTGGAAGCCACTGGCCGTGCGTGGCAACGCCCTGCTCTGGATTTTGTATGTGGGCTATGGCTGTATCGGACTGGGTCTGTTGCTGTCTGCACTGACGCTTGGTGGCTTGAACCTGCCGCGAGTGCTGGCGGTGCATGTGATTGCCATGGCGGGTTTTTCGGTGTTAATTCTGGGCATGGTCACCCGCACGGCGCTGGGCCATCTCGGGCGACCGCTTGCCACGGACCGCATGATGCGCACCAGTTACTGGTTGATGCTGTCTGCCGTTGCGCTGCGCCTGGTAGCGATTTCACCAAACTTTCCGACTACGGTCACCAACGCCTTGCTGCATCTGGCCGCTGCTGCGTGGATCAGCGCTCTGGCGCTGTATCTGTGGCAGTTTGTGCCCATGCTGATTCGGCCCCGGCTGTAGCGCCCGGGGCTGTGTGACCCAAGTCACAGACAGGGGGGCGGATACGGCGTCCAATACAGGCTTCAAACACCAACCCCAAGGAAGCATCCATGAAACTCAACGTCGGCGGCACTGACCGCATTGTTCGCATCGTCGCTGGCCTGGCACTGATCGGCTTGACCCTCACTGGCAACATTGGCGTGTGGGGCTGGCTGGGTGTGGTTCCGTTGGCAACTGGCGCCATCGGCTGGTGCCCACCCTATGCCATTTTTGGCTTTAACACCTGTTCGATGAAAAAGTGAAAGCGGTTTAAGTTGCTATCGTTTAGATAGCTGCTTGCGCATATTTCACGGGGGCTTCGGCCCTTTTTGAAGGCAGATTCAAGTACAAACCGCTACGGTTATTGGTACGGGCTGCAGCCCACCCGATGCCGTGAACAAAACCGTGTATTGACTTCGACCCCTACTGAGTCTGCCACGCCGTCACGCCACTCCCGTTGCCAAGCCTCTCGGTTCCCGCTGGCTGGTAGGTGCCAGTATTGCGCACCATAGCCACTACGCTACTCAGCGCCAGGCGCCAGGAGCTTCTTGAAACCTCTAAACAGTCAAACAGATGAGTCCACCATTAAGGTCAAGTGAGACACTTGCGACCTACTTGACTCTATGCATTGGTGGGTGTGAGGGCAATTTCACTTCACCAAATTCATCGCAACCGCTGCTGCGTCACCGCTGGTGGTCATCAACAGGGTAATTGCCTGCTTGTCTTCCGTCTTGATCGCCACACCCGTTAGTTCTGTCTTGGCGCCAGCACAGTCCTCGGTTACGGCCACATTGACGACCGCCGTCTTCTCAGTGCGCAACGCCAATTGCCCTGTGTAAGTGCAGCCGGTGCTGCGGGTGCCACTGAGGACCCCTGCATCGCTGAGCGTCCACTTCACCACCCCCGGCCCCAGTGTGGCGCTCCAAGTGCCGACAAAGTCGCTCAGCGCGGCGGGCGTGGAATAGCGCGCCTGGTAGGCCAGGCTCAAGGGCTCACTCACACCCGCACTGACCAGCGCGCCATTCAACGAAGTCTTGTCCAGCACACTGGCGCTCAGAGTGATGGTGTTGGTGGCCGTTGTACCCAGGGTAAAACTATTGCCGCTGGCAGCAAAGCTGTTGCCACGCACCTCAAAGCTTGCCTTGAGCAGGCGCGTGCTGCTGGCGTTGCTGACCACGGCCCACAGCTTGCCATCGGGCAGGACGATGGCCGACAGGGTGCTGGAGGCGCCCGCTGCGCTGCGCCAAATGCCTTGCAAGCTGGTGAGATTGAGTTCGGGTGAGGGCACCACTTCTGGCATCGGCGAAGGTGACCCCCCGCATGCGGTCAAAGCCAGAATCAGGGGGCAAAGGATGTAAAGCGTCTTCATAAAATCTCCTGAGTAAGGTTGTGTGGGGGTCAGAACCAGTAGCCAATGACCGGCAACTCGGGCGCATAGCCCACCAGACTGAGCGCGATGAAGCCGGCTGAGCCTGGGTCCACGATGGTGCCGTTGACCACGTGATCGTCATCAAACGCCCCACCATCGGTGATCTGGAAATCGAGCCGGGTCTTGCCACCCTCGGCCACCATTTGACCGCCATACAAAGCGCTGGCCAGGTTGACCCAGTCGTGGTTTGCGTCTTGCTTCCAGTAGCCATTGACTCCTATCGTGGACTCCACATACAGACTGAAGGTCTCGGTCGTACCCGTGGCTCCACCGCTCAACCCCACGTCGGCGACAAAGGCGATGAGGCCCAACGGCATCTTGACTCCAGCGGGCAGACTGACCGGGGCATCCAGTTGATGCACATTGCTGAGCGTAGCCGTATTGTCATCCGTCGTATCGATCTTGCCGTTCTTGGAGTCTGCCACCAGGCTGACATACACCGCTGGGGCAAGACCGGGCTTACTTTGAGCGGTAGGCGTGTCCAGGAACGGCGCTGATGCCACGTTCGATTGCAGCGCATCGGCCATGCCGTCGCCGTTTCCGTCCCCGATCTTGCTGCTGCCCAGAGCGGGTGCTTTGTCTTCCGTATCTTGGGCGCTGCCATCTGAGTCGGTCATGACCACGGGGCCGCTGCCCGAGATATTCACAATCACACCATCGGGCAGATGCGTGATCTGGACGCCGGCGGCGCCCTGGTTGTCGATGTTGACGACTTCGCCGGCTTTCATGCCCGACAGATCGATCACTTGTATCGTGGTGCCTGCAGGCGCGACGGTGATGCTGCTGTCACCCGAGAGTGCAAGGCCGATCATGGTCAGAACCACATCGTTGTGGTCGGTGCCGCCCTGGTAGCTGATGCTGAACAGGTCGTTGCCAAACTTCACGCTGGCTCCTTCGGCTTTGCCGGCAAACGTGCCGACAACGGCATCGTTTCCGTCATTTTTGATGAGCCAAATCGTGTCGCCCAGCGCCGGGGTGTAACCTGGGGCCAGGCTGAGCACGAGCGCAGCACTGCCCAGATCAATGGTGCCGGTTTGCGTCATCAAGGTGGCGCCGTTTGCGGTGAGCGTTAGTGCCAGGCTGTCGTTGTCGTCAAGGGCCAGGTTGCCCTGCATGTCTACCAGGCCGGAGCCGCTGTTGGTGACTTGCAGGTTGTCATTGCCGGTCGGGATGACAATGATTTTTTGCCCTGCCGGCAATGCCGTGCTGATGGCAATTTGCCCATCCCCCTGGGTTGTAACCGTGTTGCCATTGCCTACGTCGCTCACGTTGACCGGGCCCGTTCCGGTATTGCGAACGGTAAAGTTGGCATCGTCATCGGGGTGCACGATCACCGTGGCGCCAGAACCAGTGGCCGCCAACAGGGCTGCGTTGTCCAAGCCTGACACTGTTAGCGTGCCGGTGCCATTGTTGTGCACTGTCAGGTTGCCCACCGGGTTGCTCACGGTGAGGGCCCCGCTGCTGGTGTTGGTCAGCGTGGCGTTGGTGGCGGTGCTCACGTCCAGCGTGCCGGCTCCATCGTTGTCAAACGTCACCTGGTCATTGCCCGCAACGTCGACATGCACGGTCTTGCCGGTGGCGATGTCGGTATCAAACTTGGTTGGACCGCTGCCTGCGACGTGGATGGTGCTGCCCTCTGCGAGGGCGGCGTCGTTTGCCACGGTGACCAAGCCGGTGCCCAGGTTTTGTAGTGTGATGTCGCCCGATGCGCTGCTGACGGTGGTCGGGCCGCTACCAGTGAAATAGACCGTGACGCCGGCAGGCACGTGGGTCACATTGATCAGGCCGACTCCGTCGTTGTCAATGGTGACCGACTGCCCGGGCAACAGGCTGGACAGGTCCACGGTTTGTGGGCCGCTGCCGCTGCAGTGGATGGTGCTTGCGTCAGGCACGGCGCTGATCGTAACCAGGCCGCTGCCGGTGTTGTGCACATTCACGTTGCCATCGGGTGCGCTGATGTTGACTGGGCCTGTGCCCGAGGCGCTCACACTGCTGCCGACATTGACACCGCTTAGGGTGAGCATGCCGGAGCCGGTGTTGACAACCGACAGATTGCCGTGCGGGTTGTCTATCGCAATGGGGCCGGTGCCAGTGGCGCTCAGGGTTTTGTCGTTGTCCAGCCCGGTTACGGTAAGCGGGCTGCTACCAGTGTTGTCCAGCGTCAGGTTGCCCACCGGGTTGACCACCGTGGTAGTACCCGCGCCGCTGCCTGCGCTATGGATGGTGCTGCCGTCTTTTACGTCGGTCAGGTTGACTGAGCCTGTGCCATTGTTGGCCACGGTCGCCCCGCTCAATGGCGCAACCAGATTGACCCCGCCATCGCCGGTGCAGGTGATCGGGTTGGCAGATGTTACGCCGGTCACGGTGACCGGGCTGCTGCCTTCGTTGTCGATGGTGAGCTTGCCGTGCGGCGTGTCCACGTTGATCGCACCGGTGCTGCTGTCGGGGATGGTAAGCGTCTTGCCGTCATCGAGGCCACTTACCGTGAGTGGGCTGGTGCCGATGTTATTGACCGTCAGGTTGCCCACCGGGTTCACCACATGGGTGCTGCCGGTACCACTGCCCGTGCTGGTCAGCGTGGTGCCATCTTGCAAGCCAGTTACGTTAATGGTGCCACTGCCGTCGTTGTCGATCGTGGTCTGGCTCTGGCTGGTGTGCACGGTGATCGTGTCGGGTGAACTCAGCACCGAGTTCACCACAACGGGGCCGCTGCCGCTGGTGCTCACCGTCTTGCCGGGCAGCGTGCCGGTTACCGTGGTGGTGCCGCTGCCCGTATTGACCACTTTGATGTCACCTTGCGCAGCATCGATGGTGATGGGCTGGTCGCCACTGGTGCTGACGGTTTTACCAGGCGCCACGCCTTTGACTGTGACCGTTCCGGTGCCGGTGTTGTCCACACTGGCGTCACCCAGCGGGGTCTCGATGGTGGTCGCTCCGCTGCCGGTCGTGGTGACTTTTTTGCCCTCGGGCAGGCCGGTTACGACCACCGAGCCAGTGCCTGTGTTGTCAACGATCACATTGCCGATTGGGTTACTGATGAGCGTCGGTCCACTACCGCTCGAAGTGAGTTTCTTCCCGTCTCCGAGGTTGCCAACCGTCACGATACCAATACCGTCGTTGTCAACGCCTACGTTGCCAACAGGATTGCTGATGGTTGTCGGCCCGGAACCAATGGAAGTGAGCGTTTGATCGTTCGGAAAATTGACAATCGAAACCGCCTCGACTCCTGAGTGGTTGAGCACAATAGGGCCAGTGTTTGCGGGATCAAAGGTGACCGCATGGCCACCCAAGTCGCCCGATACGAAAACCGTACCGGTCCCGACATTTGATATTTTGAAGTCACCATCCGGGTTGGTCACGGTAGTGGGGCCAGTGCCCGAAGCGTTCAGGGTTGCGCCAGTGTTCAGGCCATCCACGGTCACGGTGCCCGTGCCAGTATTAGCCAGCGTCAAGCTGCCTTCGGGATCGGTGATGTTGGTGGGGCCTGCGCCACTGCTGTTGAGCGTTGCGCCGGGGTTCAAACCGCTGACGGTGACGGTGCCCGGCCCGGCATTGGCCAGGCTCAAATCACCATCCGGGTTGGCCACGGTGGTGGGGCCAGTGCCCGAAGTGCTCAGGGTTGCCCCCGTGTTGAGACCATCCACAGTCACGGTGCGAGTGCCAGTATTGGCCTGCGTCTAGCTGCCTTCCGGAGCGGTGATGCGGGTGGGGCCGCTGCCACTGCTGTTCAGCGTTGCGTCGGGGTTCAAGCCGCTGACGGTGACGGTGCCAGTGCCGCTATTGGCAAGGCTCAAATCTCCATCCGGGTTGGCTACTGCGGTGGGACCAGTGCCCGAGGTGCTCAGGGTTGCCCCATTATTGAGGCCATCCACGGTCACAGTGCC
>CAJAVE010000252.1 GCA_903945325.1 uncultured beta proteobacterium
CGTTCCCGTCGAGCAGTGGCCCGAGTCCTTGGAACTGCTGCGCACCCTTGCGTCCGGTGAAAAGCCCATGTCGGTCAGGGATTTGTCCCACGATGTGAGTGCGCCTGAAATTTCTACCCGCAACCGCTTGATCAGGCTCGAAGCACAGGGGGCCATTACTGCCTCGCGTGCCGTTTCGGTACTGGCGCCGGGCAAGCAGGTGGTGTGTACCCACTATGTGATTACGCAGTACGGCAGGGATTGCGCGGGCCTGCATGGACAGGCTGCGGGCACCATTCAGCGTGTGTGTGTTAACAGCGTGTTTGCGTTGGCACAATCGATGAATCTGCGCTGTTAAGGCTTGCGTTGCCCGCTGTATCCAATAGGGGTCAGCAGCACTTCAGCCCAGAAGCTCCGCCACGTCCAGCATGCGTTGGGCGACATCCACCACTTTCAGATTTTTGTCCATCGCGGTTTTGCGCAATTTTTCATAAGCAACCTGCTCGCTCAGGCCCTGGCGCTGCATCAGCAGGCCTTTGGCACGGTCGATGATGCGGCGGTTCTTGAGTTCGGCGCTCAGGTCCTGCACTTCAGTCCTGGCATCCGCGAGTTCGGCGCGCAGGGCCTGTTCATGTTCGAACCGCGCCAAGGCGACATCCAAAATAGGGCGTATGCGTTCGGCTGACAACCCAGCCACGATGTAGGCCGATACCCCGGCCGCCACGGCCGCGCGTGCATTGGAGGTGTCGCTGTCATTGGTGAACATGACGATAGGGCGGCGCGCATCGCGCGTGGCCATCACCACATGCTCCAGTGCGTCACGCGCCTCGCTCTCGGCATCCAGAATGATCAGGTCGGGCTGCAATTGGGCCAGGCGTTCCTGCAAGAAGGTGTCGGCTGGCAAGGAGGCCACCAGGTTGAAGCCACTTTCAAGCAAGCCAATGCGCAGACTGCGCGAGCGTTCGGCCTGGTTCAGTGCATGGGTGTCGTCCGGGTCGGCGACGTCCAGATTCGGTGCGATAACGACAATGCGCAGGGCTTCAAGCATGGGCTATGTCACGCAATATTCGCGCCAATTCAGTGCGTGGGCTTGGCATCATGGCCTGCGCCAGTAATGGTAGCGCCAGGCCGTGGAAAAACCGGCACGACGGTACAGGGCCAAGGCGGCGGTATTGCCTTCTTCCACCTGCAAAAACACGCGTTCCAGCGTACGCTCGGTCGCAGCATCGGCCAGGCCCGCCAAAACGCGGGCTGCCAGTCCCCGGCCGCGATGGGCTGGCAGGGTGCGCATGCCGTGGATGCTGCACCAGCCCTGGCTGAATGCGGCGGTGCCAGCGGCCACGGACTGGCCATTGAGTTCGACCGAGGCGTACACCATGTGCGGGCTGCGGCTCAGCGCCTGAACCCGGTGGGCGCCATCCACCGGGTCAAATCCCTCGGCCAGGTAGACGCTGGACCATGTGGTCTGCGGACTCGTGCTGACGCAGGCCGGCAGATCGTGGCACAGCGCGCGCATGGCTGATACGCTGCCGACTTGCACCAGCGTGGGCTGCTGGGCCTGGTAGCCACCGCGCGCGAGTTCGGCATGTACCGGCGCCAGGCCCGGCAGATCCGCGACGCGGTAGGCGGCCTGCAGGCCCCGGCTGGCGTACAGGGACTCGATCATGGCGATGTCTCGCACCTCAATGCGGTCGTGGCGCAGAGGCACCGCGCTCTTGGCGCGGCCAATCGTGGAGTTGTCAAAAGGCAGCAGCCAGCCTTCGATTTCCTGCACGGCGGGTGGCGCGACGGCGTCCAATGTCGCTCGTTCCAGGCTGGCGATGTCATCGTCTTCCAGTGGGAGGTGTTGGGTGTGCATGGTTGTCGTAGTCGCTATCAACCCCTATTGTGCCGATGGCTACAGGGGCGCTTCCTCTAAACTCGC
>CAJAVE010000253.1 GCA_903945325.1 uncultured beta proteobacterium
GCTGCGCCCGTCGCGCAGCAGCTTGAAGTACCAGCTGCCATCCACCGTGTCGCCATACAGGCAGGCACCGACCAGCTTGTCGTTCTTGATGACCAGCTTCTTGTAGACGCCGCCGTAGGGGTCGCTCAAGATCAGCTCTTCGGTGCCTTCGCCGCCGGTGAAGTCGCCCGCGCTGAACAGGTCAATGCCGGTGACCTTGAGCTTGGTCGAGGTGAGCGAGCCTTTGTACTGGCCAATGCCATACATGGCCAGGTGGTTTGCCGCGACCTTGGCCTGCTCGAACAGGGGCGCCACCAGACCGTAGGCAATGCCGCGGTGCGCCGCGCATTCTCCCACCGAGTAGATGCGTGCATCGGTGGTGGTCTGCATGGTGTCGTTGACGACGATGCCCTTGTTGCAATGCAGGCGCATAGCTTCGGCCAACGTGGTGTTGGGGCGGATGCCCACAGCCATCACCACCAGGTCGGCGGCAACGGAAGTGCCGTCCTTGAACTGGATGGATTGGACGCGACCGCCTTTGCCCTCATCGGTGTTGCCGACCAGTGCTTGCGTTTGCGCACCCATCAAAAACTTCAGGCCACGGTCTTCCAGCGACTTTTGCAGCATCTTGCCGGCCACGGTGTCGAGTTGGCGCTCCATCAGCGTGGGCATGACGTGTACTACGCTGACATTCATGCCGCGCAGCATCAGGCCGTTGGCGGCTTCCAGGCCCAGCAGGCCACCACCAATGACGACGGCGTTCTTGTATTTCACCGCGGCGTCGATCATCGCGTTGGTGTCGGCAATGTCGCGGTAGGCAATCACGCCTTCCAGATCCTTGCCGGGCACGGGCAGGATGAAGGGGTTGGAGCCGGTGCACAGCAGCAGGCGGTCGTACTCGGCCTCGGTGCCATCCTCGGCGCGCACGATGCGTTTGATGCGGTCCACCTCGACCACCTTTTTGCCAGCGTGCAGGGTGATGTTGTTTTCGGCGTACCACGCAAAGGAGTTCAGCACGATCTCGTCCAGAGTCTGCTCACCGGCCAGCACGGGCGACAACAGAATACGGTTGTAGTTGGGGTGTGGCTCGGCGCCAAACACCGTGATGTCGTACAGGTCGGGCGCTATCTTGAGCAGCTCTTCAAGGGTCCGAACCCCTGCCATGCCATTGCCGACCATTACGAGCTTTTGTTTCATGCTTTACCTCCGATGTCACTGTCTTCACCCTCTACCCCAGGTAGAAGCGTATTCGGCGCGACACAATCAAATGTGGCTGTTGGCTCCCCTTTCGCCCGGCGGGGCGAGAGGGGTCGGGGGAGAGTGGGGGAAAGCATCAAGCCACCTTCTCCACATGCGCTTGTCGTGTATACAAAAAGTCGATTACCGCTTTGCGGTAACCCAAATATTGCGCACTGTCAGCCAACGCAACGCGGTTGCGCAGGCGGGGCAGGTCCACAACCAGCACTTCGCCAATGGTGGCCGCAGGTCCATTGGTCATCATCACAATCTTGTCGGACAGCAGCACCGCCTCGTCCACGTCGTGCGTCACCATCACCACGGTGCTGTGGGTGCGCCCGACGATCTCCAGCAGTTCGTCTTGCAGCTTGGCACGGGTCAGGGCATCGAGTGCGCCAAACGGCTCGTCCATCAACAGTACTTTAGGCTCCATAGCCAGGGCGCGGGCGATGCCTACGCGCTGCTTCATGCCGCCCGAAATTTCACCTGGGCGCTTCTGCGCCGCTGGAGTCAGTCCGACCAGGGCCAGCGCAGCGTCAGTGCGCGCTTTGAGTTGCGCCTTGTTTTCGGATGGTGCGCCGGTGGACTTGTTGGCTGCTCCAAAAACACGCTCCACGCCCAGATAGACGTTTTCAAAACAGGTCAACCAGGGCAGCAGTGAGTGGTTTTGAAACACCACCGAGCGGTCCGGACCGGGCCCGTTGATCTCGCGGTTGTCGCACAGCAGGTGGCCCTGGGTCGGGGTGGTCAGCCCGGCAATCAGGTTCAACAGCGTGGACTTGCCGCAGCCAGAGTGGCCAATCAGGGCCACAAACTCCCCTTTGGCCACGGTCAGGTTGATGTCCCGTAGCGCGCAGAAAGGGCCTTTCTTGGTTTTGAAGGTTTGTTCAACCCCGACGATGTCGATGAACTTGCTGGTTTGGTTGGCATTCATGGTGTGTTCCTTGGAAAGTGTCCGCTTGAAGGGCGGTGATCGGTCAGCTCTTGACTTCCTCAAACGTAAATGCGGTGGCGACTTTGATCAGGGCGTATTCCAGTACCAGGCCTACGATGCCGATCACAAATATGGCGATGATGATGTTCTTGACGTTCAGGTTGTTCCATTCGTCCCAGACCCAGAAGCCAATACCCACGCCACCGGTCAGCATCTCGGCAGCCACGATCACCAGCCAGGCGGTGCCAACCGCCAAACGCACACCGGTCAGCATGTAAGGCAATACAGCCGGGAACAGGATCTTGGTGAGGATCTTCCATTCGGACAGGTTCAGCACACGGGCCACGTTCATGTAGTCTTGCGGCACCCGTTGCACGCCCACCGCCGTGTTGATGACCATGGGCCAGATGGAGCAGATGAAGATGGTCCAGATGGCAGCCGGGTTGGCACCCTTGAACACCATCAGGCCAATGGGCAGCCAGGCCAGCGGAGACACCGGGCGCAGCAGGCTGATCAGCGGGTTGAACATGCGACCCAGGAACTCGAAACGGCCAATCGCAAAGCCAGCGGGGATGCCCACCGCAGCGGCCAGGCCAAAGCCGATGGCGACGCGCTCCAGCGACATCAGCACATTCCAGCCCACGCCCTGGTCGTTGGGGCCCTTGCGGTAGAACGGGTCGGCAAAGAGCACCACGGCCTGCTTCCAGGTTTCCCAGGGGCTGGGGATGCTGCTGGCGGTGCTGATGCTGACGATGGCCCAGATGCCAATGAGCAGACCCAGGCCCAACAAGGGTGGTAACACTGCCATCACCAGACCCCGCCAGTCGCGCTGCACAGGGCTTGCAATGGCGACTGGTGGAGCCGAAATTTCAGATGCTTTTGGAGTGCTAGCCCCCGTGGAATGTGCGTGAGCAGCTTCTTTTTTCATAGCAATGCTCTCTCTGGCGGCGAGAGGGGAGTGGAATACTGCGCTTACCATGGTCATCTCCTAATCAGTTGGGGACAGAACTGGCTCACTGCGTGTAGCTGCGGTCTGTCCCACAAGTTCTTTCGTTGAAAGTTGAAATCTCTCGGCGCGGTGCCTCATACAGGAACACCGCAGAACCGGCTTCGCCGGGCTGCTGGTGTTGCCCCCTTCAAGGGGGGAGGCGGCTACACGCAGTGAGCAAGCAACGGGGGTTAAGCCTTTATCCGAAAGCTGTCGGCGTATTTCTTGGGGTCCTTGCC
>CAJAVE010000254.1 GCA_903945325.1 uncultured beta proteobacterium
AGACCCGCAGGCCGTGCCACCGGAGTTGCCGTTTCCGATGTGGCGCGGTGAAAGCCTGGTGGGCAAGCGTATCTTGTTGGTGAAGGAGCAGGGGTTTGGCGACCAGATTCAGTGCCTGCGTTTTGCGCAAAACCTGGTAGGGCTGGGTGCCGAAGTCGGCGTGTGGTTGCATCCCGCATTGGCACCCCTGGCAGCGAGTGTTGCCGGCGTGCATGTGGCGGTGACGGATGCGCCGACGGATGCGTATGACTTTTGGGCCTTTTTAATGAGCCTGCCAGTGCACTTCAACGCTGGATTCGACAATTTGCCGGGCGTGATGCCCTATGTGCAGGCGGATGCTGACAAAGTGGCGGCGACGCGCCAGCGCGTTGATGCGTTTGCAAAGGGTCGGCCGCGGGTGGGAATCAACTGGGCCGGAAACCCCAGCCATCCCAACGACCGGCATCGCTCATTGCAATTGGCTGATTTGGCGGCGTGCCTTGACCTTGCCGGTATTGCCTGGGTCAGCGTGCAAAAAGACCGTGCGCCTGATTCAGATCCCTGGGTGAACCGCGGCAGCTTGCTGCCCTTGGGCGACGAGATTCATGATTTTTCAGATACGGCGGCCGTCATCGCGGCGCTGGACCTGGTCATAACCATCGACTCGGCCATCGCGCATCTGGCGGGCGCCATGGGCGCGCGGACTTGGCTCTTGCTGCCAGCAAACCCCGACTACCGCTGGATGTTGGAACGCATAGACAGCCCTTGGTACCCAACCATGAAACTTTGGCGCCAACCAAAATTGGGAGGTTGGGCGACGACCGTGGCGCAGGTAGAGCGCGCATTGTTGAGAGAAACCGGTGGCCAGGTTGTCGCGGCTGGCTTTGGGCGTTTCATGCCACTGGCGGGCCATCAGCGCCTGGTGAGCGGGCGACACGGCTGGTTTGTATACAACCACCATGACCAGTATGTGGGGCAGGCCTTGGAGCACTACGGTGAGTACGGGGAGCACGAGGTCGCGCTCTTTGCCCGGATCATGCACGGCTTTCAAGCATGCGACGCGATTGAAGTCGGCTCCAACATCGGGTCACAAAGCGTCCCCTTGTCCAGGCTGGCACGAAGGCTCTACGCATTCGAGCCGCAACCGACCATTTTTCAGACTCTGTGTGCGAATCTGGCGGTCAACGATGTGCCCAACTGCCAGGCATTCCCGATGGGTGCCGGTGAGTGCAGCGGAACGTTTGTGGTACCCCCCGTGGGCTATGACAGCAGTGGCAACTTTGGCAGTGTTTCCCTGGCTGCAGAAGGCCAAGGGACGCCGGTGCAGGTGGTGGCACTCGACGATTTCCTGCCCAGTCTGGTGCCTGACTTGCGCGTGCGGCTCATCAAGGTGGACGTCGAAGGCATGGAGCGTGCGGTGCTCTCGGGAGCCTGCGAAATGATTGCCCGGGATCGGCCATTTTTGTATGTGGAAAATGACCGGATTGACCAGTCTGAAGCACTCATTCGCAGCATGCGTGAAATGGGTTACCGCTTGTATTGGCACTGCCCGCTACTCTTTAATGCCAACAACTTCTTTGCCAATGCTGACAACATTTACCAAGGCATTGCGGCCATCAATATGCTGGGTGTGCCCAATGAAGTGGCGTTTGATGTGACGGGTATGTCCGAGGTGGGTGCGGCCAATGTACACATCTTGATGCGGGAGTAGACAAATGACGAGAACTGTTTGCTCGGCGGAGGAGGAGCTACTTTCAGATCAGGAGATAGAGAACATTCTGGCCGCTGAGAACGCAACGCCCCCAGATGCAATCGCCCCGCCCCCGGCAGTGCAATTGGTGGAGTCGGCCAGCAATGCTGCCAACTGGGTCAAGTGGTTGCTGTTTATTGCACTGGCTTCGGAGTTTTTAGTGGGCTGGTTTCGACGTTGATGCAGAAGGGACCCACAGTGCGTTCACAAACTGCGCAACCGGAAAGCTGTCGGTCGTGGTCGTCAGCAGATGGCCAATTGGCGGTGCTCGGTATGGCGAAACTGCAGCCAAAATGCTGACCCAGCAGTCTGGGTTTGGCTGGCCGCTTTGGAGCAGGCAAATCGCCAACCTCACTGTCAGCTGTGAGTCTGCAGGAGCCAGTGGCCAAGGAAAGCTCCATCTTTTCCCTCAATACCCGCATCGGGTCTGATTGCGGTCGTTCAGGTGGCCGACTCGTCGGTCCGGTACGTCGCTATTTCAGTCGTTCGGGGTTGTGCTCCAATGGGCTATAGTTCTTTATGGCTCTACCCTGGACGCGTTCGTTAAGCTTTTCGCAACCACTTGACTTCGGCGAATAGCCCGCTCTACTGATGATCAGATCATTTTCCTTAATGCTGGCTCTGACCCACTTCCTGATTGCTTCTCCTGCTGCTGCTCAGGTTTTTAAGTGCAACCTAAACGGGTCAGTCCATTACCAACAGGTCCCATGCCAGTCGAGCCAAGCCAGTCAACCGCCAACGGTTGAAGAACTCAATGCCGAACGTAAAAAACACTTGGCACAAGAAAAAGAGCGCGCCCCGAATCCGAAAGTACAAGCTCGCCCCGTTGCATCTCCTGAGCCGTTAGGAAAAGTTGCAGCGCAGGTTCCTGCTTCGCCACCCTCGTCCTTCAAGTGCGACAGCCGAAAACACTGCTCTCAAATGGCGTCATGCGCAGAGGCAAAATACTTCTTGTCTAACTGTCCTGGAGTAAAAATGGATGGCGACGGAGACGGGATTCCGTGTGAGGAACAGTTGTGCGGCCACTAAAGCGTGAGCTTAACGTGGCTTCAATATTACCTAACCCCGAACATACCACCAGCGTCACTGTCGGTTAACCGAGCGTTAGAACTGCATTTTCTACGACTGCCTTGGAGCGTAGCGACGGTCTGCAATGTGCCGGCGATTCACTGCCAACCCCAACGACTGCAATTGCGGCGGCGCTGCCCGCCAACTGCAAGAACTCTTTGTCGTCCGCGAGCGACTGCATCCGAGGCTATACGATTGGAAAATGATGAAATTGGACCGGCACTCGCTATGACAGCAATGGAGAAAAAGCTTCGCTTCCAGGTGTCACAGCGACCGTCGGTTTCCGCCCCAAAACGGTCGAAGTCTAGTCCTGTCTGTGACAACCTTCGCTCACTGCTCCGCGACAAACAATCAGCCCACACTGTCTGTCAACACCGTCAGCGGTAACGAGTGAACTTCACCCAGCAGCCGTGCCAGTGCACGCCCCGCCGCATCCAGCACGGCGCGCCCCTTGTCCGCACTGGCAGCCGCCGCATTGCCGACCGCACCCTGCGGGTTGTAGTCCTGCATCTGCCAGCCCAGTTTGGCGCTCTTGCCGTTGCCCAGAATATCGAATTGCCTTGCGCGGTCTTCTGAGGTTGACGCAAAGTTTTGCGCCTGCGCCATGTCCACCAACTCCGGCGCCAGCGCCAGCATCATGGAGGTTTCAATCTCACCGGCGTGGATGCCAAAGCGGTGTTCGTGGGCGCTGAACAGCGCATTCACATCCTCGCCCTGCGGGCCGACCAACGGCAGGCCAAACCAGTTCACGCTGCAGACCAGCAGCCCCAAGCGCGCGCGCAGGTCGCGGGCCACAATGTCCATCACACCCACCTGACCGCCGTGGGAGTTGAGCAGAACCAGCTTCTTTACACCGGTGGCGGCCACGCTTTCGCCAATGTCGGTCCACAGGCGGATGGTGGTTTCAGCTTTCAGCGTGAGCGTGCCCGCAAAGCGCGCGTGCTCGGGGCTCAGGCCCACGGTTTGGGTGGGCAGAAACAGGGCGCGTACACCGGCAACGAGGTGGGGCAACGCGGCGGCGATCACGCCATCGACCAGCGCACTATCCACCTTCAAGGGCAGGTGCGGCCCATGCTGCTCGGTGGCGGCCACGGGTAGCACGGCAATCAGTTGGTCCAGCGTGCCTTGCGCCTTGCACCGCGAAAAGTCTCGCGTGCTCCAGTCGGCCCAGAAGTGGGAAGCTGGGTGCGCAGTCAGGCGCGATGCAGGCTGCGCAGAAGGGGGCGAAGGGGCCGGTGCTGTGGGCATGGTTTGTGGTGGGCTTGGTGCCTATGCTGTTCTTTGCGGATGGTAACGCCGTCGGCACTTGGTGTGGTCAGTATCATTCCCCCATGGCCACTCCAAGACCCCGCAATATCACCGGCGATTCCTTCTTCGCGTGGGACGGCGACACCCTGGTGGTCAATATTCTGGGCAAACCGTCGGCCAGCAAGGACGCCATTGGCAAGCCAAAGGGCACGCAGCTCAAGATCAGCGTCACCGCCAAGCCCAAGGACGGCAAGGCCACCGACTACATGGTGCGCTTTCTGGCACCGCAGTTTGGCGTGGCCGTGGCCGACATTGAGGTTGTCTTTGGCCAGGAGAACGTGAACAAGCAGCTGCGTATCAAGGCGCCCAGGAAGTTGCCCGCCGTGTTCACGCAAAGCGACCTGGATTTGGAGTGAGCCTTCGGCTGTTGGCGCGCAATGCCACAATCAGGAATGCCCGGTCACTGACAATCCGGCGGAACTTTTAGGCTGCCACAGGCTCCCAATTCGCAATGACATTTACTTCCCGACTCGTCGCGCTGCTGAGCAGCGCCAGGAAACCGCTTTCCCCAGCCCGCAGAATTGCTACGCTTTTTATAGCTGCTTGCGCAATATCCACGGGCTCTAACGCCCAAATACCTTCATTAATTTCGGCCAAGACCGGATTGCCATCCTCGGTTGTACAGAACGACCAGGTTCGCGCCGAGCTGGTCGCCCATGCGCCCGATGGCGTGGGCAGCGGTAAACCGGTGTGGCTGGGCCTGCAGATCAAGCACCAGCCCCATTGGCACACCTACTGGAAGAACCCCGGCGACTCCGGCTTGCCCACGGTGCTGCAATGGACGCTGCCCGCCGGCGTGACGGCAGGCGACATCGCCTGGCCCACGCCGCAGCGCATCCCGGTTGGCAGCATGGCCAACTACGGATTTAGCGATACTATTTTGTTGCCGGTACCGCTGACCGTTACCAGCGGTTTCCAGCCCACACCCAGCGGCGACCTGGAAGTGCGCCTCAGCGCATCGTGGCTGGTGTGTCGCCAGGAGTGCATTCCGCAAGACGGCAATTTTGTGCTGAGCGTGCCTGCCAAGGGCTCCACGGCTTCGCACGGAGCCGACTTTGAAGCCACCCGTGCTGCCAGCCCCACCGACTTGCCTGGCAATTCGCAGGCAAAACTGGAGGGCAACAGCTTCACCGTGACGGTCAGCGGCCTGCCCGCCAGCTGGCAAGGGCGTGCACTGCAGCTCTTCCCGGAGACGCCCAACATCGCCGAGCCGGTGACATCGCCGCAAACCGCTGACAAAGTCAGTGGTGAGGGCGCGCCCAGCCCGGGCAAGCAGGTATGGCAAAACGGTGTATGGAGCGGCAATTTTCCGCTGTCCGTACAACGCGAAGGCATTGCGGACGCGCTGCCCATCGTGCTGGCACTGGGCGCACAAAGCCTGCGCACCGTCACCACCATCGTTGGCTCCTGGCCGCCTCTGGGCGGCACGGGTGCCGTTCTGGCGGGTCCCGCTGTCGTGAGCCCTGCAGCCCAATCGCCCCCACCGGTTCAACCCACCGGCTGGAGTAACTGGATGCTGGCCATCGGTGCGGCCCTGTTGGGCGGCATGATCCTGAATTTGATGCCCTGCGTGCTGCCGGTGTTGGCCATCAAAGTGCTGGGTTTCTCCCGCCACAGCGAGCATAGCCGCGGGTCACAACGCGCACAGGGCCTGGCCTACACGCTGGGCGTGGTGCTGTCGTTCGTCAGCCTGGGGGCGCTGATGCTGGCGTTGCGCGCCACCGGAGAACAGCTGGGTTGGGGCTTTCAACTGCAGTCGCCCGCCGTGGTGGCGGTATTGGCAGCGCTGTTCACCCTGCTGGGCCTGAATTTGGCGGGCCTGTTTGAAGTGGGCATGCTGCTTCCGCACAAGCTGGCCTCGCTACAGGCGCGTCACCCGGTGGTGGATGCGTTTTTGTCCGGCGTGCTGGCCGTGGCCATTGCTTCGCCGTGCACCGCTCCGTTTATGGGAGCGTCTCTGGGCTATGCCATCAGCCTGCCGGCGGGGCAGGCGCTGGGCATTTTTGCGGCTTTGGGGCTGGGGCTGGCGCTGCCGTTTCTGGCGGCCGCCTGGGTGCCCGCCTTCGGCCACATGCTGCCGCGACCGGGCGCCTGGATGGACACGCTGCGCCGCTTCATGGCGTTCCCCATGCTGGCTACCGTCATCTGGCTGGTGTGGGTGCTGGGTCACCTGAGCGGGGTGAACGGCGCAGGTGCGCTGCTGGCGCTGCTGCTGTGCATGGCGCTGGTGGTGTGGTCGCTGGGTTTGGAGGGGCGATCGCGCATCGCATTTGCTACACTTTCTATAGCTTCTCTCGCAGGTTTAACGGGTGCTATCGGGCCATTGGTCATAAATATGGATGACTCGGGCAGCACTGGAACAACGGCCGCCGCGGCGGGCTCAGGCAATGCCGCAACCTGGCAGGGCTGGGCACCTGGCCGGGTAGAGACAGAACTGGCCGCCGGCCACCCAGTGTTTGTTGATTTCACTGCGGCCTGGTGCATCACCTGCCAGTACAACAAGAAAACCACGTTGAGCAATGCCGACGTGTTGGCCGACATGCGTAAGCATCAGGTCACCCTGTTGCGCGCCGACTGGACCCGCCGCGACCCGGCCATTACGGTGGCACTGGAGCAACTGGGGCGCAGCGGCGTGCCGGTGTACGTGCTGCACCAGGCCGGCAAGCCGCCGGTGGTGTTTTCCGAGATTCTGGACGCACAGGACCTGCGCAGCGCGCTGGCCAAACTATGAATACGCCAGATACGCCTACAACGATGGCAGACATACTGGCCCGCTACCGCACGGTCGCTGTCGTGGGGCTGTCGCCCAAGGCGCACCGTGAAAGCTACGGCGTGGCGCAGTACATGCAAGCCCAGGGCTGGCGCATCATTCCCGTCAACCCGAATGCCAGCGAAATTCTGGGCGAAACGGCCTACCCCAGCCTGCAGGTGGCGGCGCGCCACCACGCCATCGAACTGGTCAATGTGTTTCGCAACAGCGAAGATGTGCCACCGGTGGTGGACGATGCCATTGCCATCGGCGCCAAAGCGATCTGGCTGCAGTTGGGCATAGAACACGCGCTTGCCACCCAAAAGGCACGGGACGCCGGTCTGCAAGTGGTGCAAAACAAATGCCTCATGGTGGAACACAGTCGCCAACTGCGACAATAGAAGGATGAACGCACCGCACACCCCCCCCGGCGCCACAGGCGCACAAGACCCCACGTTTGCCAACCTGCAGAACCCCTCGTTTCTGCAAGCCTGCCTGCGCCAGGCCACGGACCACACACCCATGTGGCTGATGCGCCAAGCCGGGCGCTACCTGCCCGAATACTGCGCCACGCGCGCCAAAGCCGGCAGCTTCATGGGCCTTGCCACCAACCGCGACTACGCCACCGAAGTGACCCTACAGCCGCTGGACCGCTACCCGCTGGACGCGGCCATTCTCTTTAGCGACATCCTGACCGTGCCCGACGCCATGGGCCTGGGGCTGTCCTTTGCGCTTGGCGAGGGACCGCGCTTTGCCACCGCGGTGCGCGACGAAGCGGCCGTGGACAAGCTGGCTGTGCCCGACATGGCCAAGCTGCAATACGTGTTTGACGCGGTATCGAGCATTCGCAAGGCGCTGACGCAAGCCGATGGCAAAGGTCGCGTGCCGCTGATCGGCTTCTCCGGCAGCCCGTGGACGCTGGCTTGCTACATGGTCGAAGGCGCAGGCTCCGACGACTACCGTTTGGTCAAGACCATGCTGTACAGCCGCCCCGACCTGATGCACCGTATCCTGGCCATCAATGCCGATTCCGTGGCTGCCTACCTCAACGCCCAGATCGACGCCGGTGCCCAGGCCGTGATGATTTTTGACAGCTGGGGCGGCGTGCTGGCAGACGGCGCTTTTCAAGAGTTTTCGCTGGCTTACACCAAGCGGGTGCTGGCCCAACTCAAGACCACATCGACCGATGCCAAGGGTGCCACCGTGCGCATTCCCCGTATCGTGTTCACCAAAGGCGGCGGTCTGTGGTTGCAGGAAATGGCTGCGCTGGATTGCGAGGTGCTGGGTCTGGACTGGACTGTCAATCTGGGGAAGGCCCGCGCACTGGTCGGCGGACAAGAGAACGGCCCCGGCAAGGCGCTGCAAGGCAACATCGACCCCAACGTATTGTTCGCGCCGCCTGCGCAGATTGCCATCGAAGTGGCGCGAGTGCTGGACAGCTTTGGCAAGCCCTACCAGGGCGGCGGAACCGGTCCGACACACATCTTTAACCTGGGCCACGGCATCAGCCAGTACACGCCGCCCGAGCATGTGGCGGCGCTGGTAGAAACCGTTCACAACCACTCACGGGCCATGCGAGCTTGATTTCTTAACACTTTTTTGATCTGGATTTGACTCGCCGTGTTGCACTTATGCACAAAAATGGAGGAGTTTGTCCGTCCGACTCCCCTATTTGAGGGATCGGCGCTATTAAACCCATAGCGTCCGTAAGTTGTTGATTCATAAGGATTTCAAACTTTGCTTTTTTTCCGGGCATTCCAGTCAAAGCCTTGATTTCTAAGGCTTTGACGGCCCTCAAGACAAGATATCAACAAAGTTATCCACAGAATTCTTGGATTTGGCACAAAGTGTTTCCAAATCAAGCACTTAGCGTCACTTTCGCAAGTTCACATGAATAATTCACCTCAAGTGGCGACTCCAGCGATGTGCTACACGCCAAACCCGACCGGCACCCCATGACGCATTGGCTATGCGTTCTGGTCCAAACTCCGGCGCATGCCACGCTGGGCTCGGTGCTGAGCTATCGAAGTGAGTCGCTACTGACGCCAGGCACATTGGTCCGCGTGCCCTTGGGCAAGCGCGAGACGCTGGGCGTGGTCTGGGATGCAGAGTCTGCCCACGCCACCGGTGAGTTCGATCCGGAAAAAATTCGCTCGGTAGCAGGTTCGCTGGAGGGCATTGCGCCTTTAAGTTTGGCATGGCAACAATTGGTTACGTTTGCTTCACAGTATTACCAGCGGTCCATCGGAGAAGTGGCGCTGGCCGCGCTGCCGCCGCAGTTGCGTGAGTTGTCACCCGAGCAAATGCAGCGTCGCTTGAAACGCGGCGGTCGGTCGGCTGGGCACTCTGCTCCGTGTCCCCCGCCCGCTTTGGGGGCTCCTCCTTTACCTGCACAGAGTACCCAGCCGCCCAGCCACCTACATCCCTCACTCAGCCCCGAGCAGGCCACTGTGCTGCAACAAATCCACAGCCAGAGTGGCCCCTTTTTGCTGTTTGGTGCCACTGGCAGCGGCAAGACCGAGGTTTACCTGCACTGCGTGCAAACCCTGCTGGCAAACGAACCGCATGCGCAAGCACTGGTGATGGTTCCCGAAATCAACTTGACTCCGCAGTTGGAGGCACGTTTCAAAGCCCGGTTTGTGCCGCTGTATGGAGAAGATGCCGTCGTCTCGTTGCACAGCGGCATGACCAACCCGCAGCGGCTCACAAGCTGGCTGGCAGCCCACAGCGGGGTAGCACGCATTGTGCTGGGCACTCGCATGGCGGTGTTTGCCTCGATGCCGCAGCTGCGCCTGATCGTGGTGGACGAGGAGCACGACCCCAGCTACAAAAGCAGCGAGGGGGCGCGCTACTCGGCCCGTGACCTGGCGGTCTACCGTGGGCGCCTGGACGGCGCCAAAGTACTGCTGGGCTCGGCCACACCCTCGCTGGAGAGCTGGCACCACAGCCGCCCCGCTGCTGAAGGTGGGCGTTACCTGCGCCTGCACATGCCCAGCCGTATCGGTGCTTCGGCAGCTTTGCCCCTGGTGCGCCGGGTGGACATGAACCACCAACCCCGCAACGCCGTGTTCTCCATCCCCCTGCTGGAAGCCCTCAAGGAACGCGTGGCGCGCGGTGAGCAGAGCATGGTGTTTTTGAACCGGCGTGGTTATGCACCAGTGCTGCAATGTGCCGAGTGCGGCTGGAAAAGTGAATGCCCGCACTGCAGTGCCTTTCGCGTCTTCCACAAGATCGACCGCACCCTGCGCTGCCACCACTGCGGTTTTACGGAGCGCGTGCCCCGTGCCTGCCCCACTTGCGGCAACCCCGACATTGCACCGCTCGGTCGCGGCACCGAGCGGCTGGAGGAGCACCTGGCCGAGCTGCTGGCCGATGTGCGTCGCCCCGACACGGTCAGCGTCGATTTCCCCGAAGGTGAGCCGGTGCGCGTGGCACGCATCGATGCCGACACGACACGCCTCAAAGGGGAACTACAGAGCCAGCTGGCCGCTGTGCACGCAGGCGATGTGGACGTATTGGTGGGCACGCAGATGATTGCCAAGGGCCACGACTTTCGTCGCATCACGCTGGTAGCCGCCGTCAACCCCGATGGAGCCCTTTTTTCAAGCGACTTCCGCGCGCCAGAGCGCCTTTTCAGCCTGCTGATGCAGGCTGCGGGTCGCTCGGGCCGGGACGCTTGTCTGGGTGCACGCAGCGAGGTGTGGATTCAAACCTTTCAACCCGCGCACCCGCTGTATGCCGCACTCAAACGACATGACTACCCCAACTTTGCCAACGCCCAGCTCAAGGAGCGCGAACAGGCCGGGTTGCCGCCCTTCACTGCACAAGCGCTGGTGCGCGCCGAGGCCCGCACGCAGGACGTCGCGCAGGCCTTCCTGAACGCAGCCAGCGCTTCAGCACAAAACGACATGCCGCAGTGGGCGGGCTGGGAGCCCGTGTTGGCCCAGATCACGCTCTACCCGGCAGTGCCCATGAGCGTTCAGCGGGTAGCCAATGTCGAACGCGCGCAAATGCTGGTCGAAAGCCCGTCCAGGGGAGCGCTGCAGCAATTTCTGAGCGCGTGGCAAGTTGTGCTGCACGCCACACGGCAAGGCCCGGTTGGCAAAGGCGTGATCCGTTGGGCCATTGACGTGGACCCATTGGCTATCTAGCCAATCGGGGAAAGACCACGCGGATGCGGCTGCCTTCTCCGGGTGCGCTTTGTACGGTGATCTGCCCGCCCATGACGCGGGTGACGATACCGTGAACGATGTTCATGCCCAAACCCGTTCCACCGCGTCCCATTTTGGTGGTGAAGAAAGGGTCGAAAATGCGGGCTCGCACGGCCTCGTTCATGCCGATACCGTTGTCGGCGACCACCAGTTCGACCTGATCGGCACCCACCGCAGCAATGGTGACCGTGATGCGCCCGACCGCTCCGGGCTCAAACGCATGGATGGAGGCATTGACGACCAGGTTGGTCAGAATCTGCCCGTAGCGACCCGGGAAACCATCGCACACAAGGTCGGGCGTCAAATGCCTTTGCACGTCACAACCCGATTTGCGCAAACTGGGCTG
>CAJAVE010000255.1 GCA_903945325.1 uncultured beta proteobacterium
CATCCTGCACACCTGCATACGCAGAGTAGGACTTCATGGGTCCCGCAGGCATCGCTGCACTGTTAACCAGGTGCAGAATCGCTACCGCCAGAATGAAAGCGCCAAAAAACCAGTTGGCCACATAGATATGCTTGACTTTGCGGGTACCAACAGTGCCAAAAAACACGACCGCATAGGCCACCCAGATCAGTGTGATCAGGATGTCAATGGGCCACTCCAGCTCAGCATATTCCTTGCCAGAGGTATACCCCAATGGCAACGTAATTGCAGCCGACAAAATTACCAATTGCCAACCCCAAAACGTAAATGCCGCCAATTTGTCGCTAAACAACCTGACCTGGCAGGTACGCTGAACCACGTAATACACCGTAGCAAACAGTGCACATCCCCCAAACGCAAAAATCACCGCGTTAGTGTGCAATGGGCGCAATCGCCCATACGTAAGCCATGGAATTCCCAGATTGAGTTCTGGCCAAGCCAGCTGGGCGGCGATGATGACGCCAACCAGCATGCCAACCACCCCCCAAACCACCGTCATGATGGCGAACTGACGCACAACAGTATCGTTGTATACAGTCGCTTGTTGATTTGCAAATGCCATTTTTACCCCTTCTCTATTTAAACCTAGGCACGATTTTTACTGTTTAGGCTGGCTAGCGGTTGACCCATGTCAACCTCTACCCAAAGTTCTTAAGATTCATTAAGAATCTTTCAGAATCCTTTCACCTTCAGCCTCGATGTCTTCGAATTGTCCCCGATGGATTGCCCACCACAGGCCACCCAAGATAAAAAAAACCAGCACGACAGACAAGGGAATCAGCAAATACAAAATATCCATCAAGGTTCCTTCAATAGTTTTTGGGGACGGGTCAGGCGCAGCGCATTCAGCACTACCAGCAACGAGCTGGAAGCCATACCCAGCCCAGCCAGCCAGGCAGGCAGTAAGCCAGCAACAGCTAACGGCACACAGGCCGCGTTGTATAGCAAAGCCCACCATAGATTTTGCCGCACGATACGCAACGTCCGGCGCGACAGCGCTACCGCTTGAACCACGCTCATCAACTGCTCACCCAAAATTACAAAGTCGGCCTTTGCATGGGCAAGGGGCGCTCCCTGACCGAAGGCGAATGATACGTTGGCGCCGGCGAGAACCGGGCCGTCATTCAGACCGTCGCCCACCATGGCCACTTGATGGCCCTGAGCCTGCAACTCCCGGATAAAAGCCAGCTTGTCATCAGGGGTACAGCCACCGCGTGCGTGCGTGATCCCTGCAAGTGCCGCAATCCTGGTAACGGATTCACTGCGATCGCCTGAAAGAATGCTGACCGCGACACCGAGTTGCTGAAGCGAAGCAACTGCTTCTGCAGCCTTGTCGCGTATATCTTCCCTCAACTCGAAGCTCGCAAGCCACCCCATGTCATCACTCAAATGGACAACTGCACCCTCGGTGGACACGTGTTCAACATTGCAAAAAATTGCAGAACCCAACCGAAGCGCCCTGCTTTTCCCGACATTTTCTGGTCCTGTAAATGTCGCAGTGCCCTCGACGCCCTGCCCGGCATGTTCCGTTACGCTGGCACATGCCCACACTTGCGACGCGCCGGTGCCAAGTTGCGCTGCTGCCAACGTTCTGGACACTGGGTGAAGCGAGTGCCTGGCCAATGCGGCAGCCAATGCCAGAGCCTCAGCACGCGTACTGCCCGGGCGAAATCGAACCAAGCCCAAAACCATTGCGTCCCTCGTCAAGGTCCCGGTCTTGTCAAAAACCAGGGTATCGACCGCAGCCAGAACTTCCAAAGCCTGCAGCCGCCGGACCATGACACCCGTACGCGCCATCGCGCCCGCTGCCGCCAGCATGGCAGCGGGGGTCGCCAGCGACAGTGCACATGGACAGGTGACGATCAGCACTGACACGGCCACAATCAGTGCGTGGCCCGGGTCACGCCCCCACCACCATGCACAAGCACCCGCGGCGGCCAGCAAAACGCCTATCAGAAATGGTTTGGCCAGACGATCCGCCAACACTGCGCCCTGAGGCTTGGTGGCCGCAGCGCTTTCCATGAGCGCCACAATCTGCGCAAACCGCGTAGCCTCGCCTACATGCTCAACCCGAACATCTACCGTGCTGCTCAAATTGTGGCTGCCGGACAACACCTTGGCACCCACTGCACGCGTCAATGGTCTGGATTCGCCAGTCAATAGCGCCTCATCAACAAGGGTCTCGCCCCGTATCAAAACACCGTCTGCAGCAATAGTTTCACCGGGCTGAACGCGTATGACATCGCCGACCAACAAGCGGCGCACTGCTACACGCTCATACATCCCGTCAGCGCGCAAGCGCTCCACACTGTCCGGCAACCGGTTCATGAGGGCTTCCAGAGCCCCTGCAGTTTTGTCACGCAAACGTAACTCCAGCCAGCGCCCGGTCAACAGGAAGAAGACGAACATCGTCAAGGAATCAAAGTACACCTCATGTCCAAATACGCCACTTGGCTCAAAGGTACCCGCAGTACTCATCACAAAGGTGATGAGCATGCCCAACGCGACCGGCAAGTCCATGCTGACGCGCGCTTGAACGATGTCACGCAAGGCGTTGCGGAAAAATGGGCCGCACGAGAAGAAAATGACGGGCAAGGTCAGTACCCACGATGCCCATCGCAGCAGTTGTTCCATTTCACCGGTCAAATCCCCCGGATGGGCGACGTACGCAGGATAGGCATACATCATGACCTGCATCATGCAAAGTCCGGCAACCAGCCATCGCCAAAGTGCCTGGCGCGTTTCCAGTTTGCGCCGCTCGCTGGCGAAGGCATCATTGGCAGGGACGGCACGATAACCACTGGCCTGCACTGCCAGCATCCAAACTGAAGGCTTTACCGCATCGGCAGACCACACAACTTTGGCACGGTGACTGGCAGCACCCACCTGTGCACTGATCACGCCGGGGATGCGGGTCAACGCGTCTTCGACCGTCAGGGAACATGCCGCACAGTGCATACCTTCGATGACCACATTGGACTCCCAGCAATCCCCGCCACGTGCGCTGGGACGGCTAAAGGCCGTCCATTCCTGTGGATCGTCCAACAGCCAAAGCGCGGCATCTGGCAGCGAAGTAACACTAGAGGTGGGAGTTGGAGCAGTGGCGGCTGAAAGCATGGGCTGAGAGTGTGCAGGCTAAGCATCGCCTGCAACTTGATGCAGATCAAGATCGAACAGGCACCATAGAGTAACCTGAAGTACTATCCACTACAAGGAGAAGACTGTGTACCAACGCATATTGGTTGCCACTGACGGATCCAGCCTGTCCAAAAAAGCTGTAAAGAGCGCCATTGACCTGGCAGCCCTGTGTGGCGCTGAGCTTGTGGCCCTTAAAGTGGTGCCCCGTTACCCGCAGAGCTACTTTGAAGGGGGCATAGCCTTGCAACCGGACGAAGTACGCCGCGTCGAGACACAGTGGGCAGAAGAAGGTCAGGCCGTGGTCGATACTGTCAAAAAGACAGCCTTGGGCAAGGGAGTCACCACCAAAGCCATTACCGTCAAATCTGATGTGGTTTCCGATGCATTGCTGGCGGCCGCCAAAAAACACCAGTGCGACCTGATTGTGATGGCCTCACACGGCCGCAAAGGCATCAAACGCCTGTTACTGGGCAGTGAAACGCAGCACGTGCTGACCCATGCGACAATTCCGGTACTAATCCTGAAGTGAAATCAGTTCGGACTCTTCGGTAAAACGGCCGCGGATTTCCAGCACCTCGTCCCATGCGTTAAGGAACGCACGCACGCAATCCGGGTCGAAGTGCTTCCCCGATCCGGCAACCAAAAAATCTACGGCCTCTTCGAGCGTCCAGGCCTTTTTGTAGGGACGCTCGGATGTCAGCGCGTCAAAAACGTCGGCTACCGCCACTATCCGGCTAAATATTGGTATTTCGGTCCCGCGAAGGCCATCTGGGTACCCCGATCCATCAAATTTCTCATGGTGGCCCTTAGCAATTTCAGCCCCAGCCTGAAGGGCCCGCGATGAACTCCCTTGCAGCAATTCAAAACCGTAGATCGCGTGCTGCTTCATGATTTCAAATTCTTCTTCGTCGAGGCGACCAGGCTTGAGCAAAATCTTGTCGGCTATACCCACCTTGCCAAGATCGTGCATGGGCGCAGCTTCAAGCAACAAGTCCTGGTCCGCAACCGACAACCCGATACCCACTGCAATCAAACGCGAATAATGCGCCATGCGCAAGATGTGTGCTCCGGTTTCGGGGTCGCGGTACTCCGCTGCCTTGCACAGGCGAATAACGGTTTCGCGTTCCCGCGCCACAATTTCTGCTGTCGCTTTTCGGACCTCGTCGGCCAGCCAGGCCGCGCGGTCAGTCAGCTGCTTTCGGGCATCGCTGACCAGCAGCATATTTCGGGTGCGCGCCAAGAATTCAACCTTGTCGACTGGCTTTGTCAAAAAATCATTGGCCCCCAAATCTAACGCACGGTAACGCAATTGCTTCTGGTCGTTGGCTGTAATCATGATGACGGGCACGCCATCACGCCCGGGAATCTCGCGCATCAGACGGATGAACTCCAAACCATCCAAGTCGGGCATCATGTAATCAACGATTACCAAATCCGGGACACTGCTCTGCGTCCAAGCCAAGGCATCTCGGGCATTGGTAAAGGTGTGCGGCCGACAGTCGTCGAGCTTCTTGACCAATGCTGCAAACAAAATCAGGTTGATCTCAGTGTCATCGATGATCAGCACTTGGTGGGACACAGTGATTCAACCTCTTGTAATTGCGCAGTGAGCTTATTGTGTGCGATTTTCAGTGAGCACGGCAATCAGGCTGGTCAATGCGTGCGAAAGTGGGGTTACCAACGCATTGACGCCTTCCACATCTTTGCGCATCGCCAATTGTTCCATCTGCGCAGCGAGCGCGCTCGCTGGTGCCGCCCCAAACATGGACAAAGTCCCTTTGAGCGCATGCGCGGTATGCATCACCACCGTCAGGTCTCCACAAGACACCCCATTGTTGATCTTTTCGAGCTCGGCGGGCCACTGGTCGACAAACGCCTCAGAAATAATCTCGATCACTTCCTGATCGGCAAGCTTGAGCGCAGCACCATAGTCGAAAGCAGGCATTGCCGGGGCTGGGACTGTTAAAGGAGCGGGACGGGTCTGGGATACCAGAACCTCGGCTGAAGAAAAGTGCTGCAACATCTGGCGCAGTTCCTGCGCCTTGATAGGCTTGGAAAGGTAATCATCCATACCGGCCTGCATGCAGCGCTCCCTATCGGCCTCCATGGCATTGGCTGTCATGGCGATGATGGGTGTACGACGTATGGTCTCCGACGCCCGAATCAACCTGGTTGCCTCCAAGCCGTCCATCACCGGCATCATCATGTCCATCAAAATGACATCAAACTGTTGATTGGCTGCCATTTCCACCGCAACTTGCCCGTTGCCGGCTACTTCTACATGATGACCCCAACGCTCGAGCAACGTGATAGCCAGCTTTTGATTGATGAGATGGTCTTCAACCAGCAGCACGTTCAGTAACACCTGTTCTTCCCGCAGGGAGTGGCTGGTCACCAGCGCATGAGGCTGAGCCACACTCACGTTCAGGATGCGCGCCAAAACCTGAAACAACTCATCCCGCGCAATGGGTTTGGTGAGGTAGCCTGATATACCTGCTTCAATCGCGCGTTGGGCGTCCCCCTTCATTCCGGCAGATGACAACATCACCATGGGCAGCGAAGCGCACCGGGGCAACTTCAAGATGTGTTGTGCGACGGCAAATCCATCCATCTCCGGCATTTGGGCATCCAACAAGACAATGTCGCAAGGAGGCATCTGACTGGTTCCCTGCGCGAGCCATTGCAATGCCTCGGCACCGGACGCAACCGCATGGGTGATGATCCTCTCTGACTCCAGTGATCGGGCCAGTACCAGACGATTGACCGCGTTGTCGTCGACGATCAATACCCGTAGATCATCAAAGCGCACAACCGGCAATGTCGACAACGTGGCCGAGTGATCCAAGTCAACATGCATCGTGAAATAGAACGTACTGCCCTTGCCGACCTCACTGTCGACCCATATTTTTCCTCCCATAGCGGTAACCAAACGCGAACAAATCGTAAGTCCCAGTCCCGTTCCACCATACTTCCGGGTAATGGAGCTATCTTCCTGGGAAAACGCGTCGAATACCGAGCCCAGTTTGGTAGCAGGAATCCCAATTCCACTGTCACTGACCGATATCTGAAGCATGGCGCCTTCGCCAATTGCAGACAAACGGCCTACGTGAACCACAATCTCGCCCTTTTGAGTGAACTTGATGGCGTTGCCCACAATATTCACAACCACCTGGTGAAGCCGCCCAGGATCTCCCAACACAGAAACAGGGACATCCGGTGCAATGTCAAACACCAGTTCAAGCCCCTTCTCGCTGGCGCGCAACGCTACTGACTTCATGGTGTCCGCGATTGCGTGCGCCAAGTTGAAAGGAATACTTTCAATCTGCAGCTTGCCAGCCTCGATCTTCGAAAAATCCAGAATATCGTTGATGACCCGCAGCAACGCATCAGCCGAGGATTTGACGATTCCAAGGTACTCGCGCTGCTCAGCATCCAGGGTGGTGTCGAGCAGCAGATCGGTCATGCCAATGACGCCGTTCATGGGTGTTCGGATTTCGTGACTCATATTGGCCAGAAAATCCGATTTCGCCTGGCTTGCCGCCTCAGCAGAC
>CAJAVE010000256.1 GCA_903945325.1 uncultured beta proteobacterium
CGTGCAGCATCATGCTGAAGGTAGTCATGTCCAGCCCATCGACCCGCAGACTGTGGCGCTTGCCACAGACCCGCTCACCGGCGATGGCCAACTCTGTCAGCTCGGCTTCCATGGCCTGCATAAATTCAGATTCATCCGCGCCAACGGCCGCTACCCGATAGGCATACAGCGTGGCGAGCGGTTGCAAAGTGCGCAAATGCACAGCACCCAGGCGCAGCGCGTGCCCCGACACGTCCAGCTCCACGCCGCACAAGGCCTTCAGTTCGTCCAGCCGGTTGGCATCCACCCGCAGAATCAGCCGGGTGCGTTGGGACAGCAGCGCCAAGCTCTCGGGTCCCGACACCAGCTTTAACGGATGGATGCCGGCGCCAGCATCGCTGCGCAGCCAGGGCAATTGTTCGGCCAGCGCGTGCTGCAACGCCTGCGCGTGGTCACGCGGCAGGGCCTTGCCCTCCAGCGGGAAAACCGCTTCAACCAACGCGTCATGGTTCGCTGTCACTTGGGCTCCTGTGTCTCTGCCCATCGCAACAGGGCCTCACCCCATAGACGCGCCGACCCGGGGTCGATCTCGAACACCGTGAAACGGCTTTTCTCGCGTATGCGTGTGCGCAGCAAACTCATGCCGCCAGCCTCGTAGTCCAGCTGCTGCAATTCGATGACCTGTCCACCCAGAGGAATGGTCAATTTTTCAAGGGGTGTAACGATGGCCATAGTGGGTTTTGGTTGGTACCGCTATTGGGCGCAATCACCCGCACGGCGTCTATCACCGGGACGGGTGGGACCGTATAGCCCAAATGGGTAGCCCCCAATACTCAACGAGGGTGATAGCGACAGCGCCTTTCGGCCCTTACGATTCAACCCAGAAACAGCACCTACGACCGATCGCTGCGCCACAAAGGCGCTCTGACAGGAGACACACGATGAGCAAGAAACAACACGATACCCCCATGCTGGACCAGCTAGAGGCCGGTCCGTGGCCCAGCTTTGTCACCGGCCTGAAGCGCCTGGCCAAAGACAGCGACTACATGACCGATCTGATGGGTCAGCTGGAGCACTCCTACAAAACCCGCAAGGGCTACTGGAAGGGCGGCACGGTGGGCGTGTTTGGCTACGGCGGCGGCGTGATTCCGCGTTTCTCCGAAGTGGCCGAGATGTTCCCGGCGTCCAAAGAATTCCATACCCTGCGCATCCAGCCACCGGCCGGCATGCACTACAACACCGACGTTCTGCGCAAAATGTGCGACATCTGGGAGAAGCATGGCTCGGGCCTGATTGCCTTCCACGGCCAGTCCGGCGACATCATGTTCCAGGGTGCCAGCACGGCCAATGTGCAGGGAGCGTTTGACGAACTCAACGAACTCGGCTTCGACCTCGGCGGTGCCGGTCCCGCCGTGCGCACCAGCATGTCCTGCGTCGGCGCAGCGCGCTGCGAACAGTCATGCTTTGACGAGGCACGCGCCCACCGCCAGGTGGTCAATACCTTCCTGGACGACATGCACCGCCCGGCCCTGCCGTACAAGTTCAAGTTCAAGTTTTCGGGCTGCCCGAATGACTGCATGAACTCGATTCAGCGCGCCGACATGGCCGTTATCGGAACCTGGCGCGACAACATGCGCACGGACGAGCCGCTGGCACGCAAGTGGTTCGCCAAGCATGGCATGACCGAGCTGGTCAACGACGTGGTCAGCCGCTGCCCCACCAAGGCCATCATGCTGAAGGAAACGAAGGACGTTTCCAAGGGCGCAAAAATCACCAGCGTCGCAATCAACGACACCCAGTCACTGGAAATTGACAACAGCAACTGCGTGCGCTGCATGCACTGCATCAACGTCATGACCGGAGCCCTGGCCACCGGTACCGATAAAGGAGTCACCGTGCTGATGGGTGGCAAACGCACCTTGAAGATCGGCGACCTGATGGGCACCGTGGTCACGCCCTTCATGCCCATGAAGACCGACGAGGACTACCAGGCCCTGGTGGAACTGGCGCAAAAATCGATCGACTTCTTTGCGGAAAACGCGCTGGAGCACGAACGCACCGGCGAGATGATCGAACGCATCGGACTGATCAATTTCCTCGAAGGCATTGGCCTGGAAATCGATCCCAACATGGTGTCTACGCCC
>CAJAVE010000257.1 GCA_903945325.1 uncultured beta proteobacterium
GCTTGTTGCAGCGCCTCCTGCAAACCCAGGGTCATGCGCTGTATCAGCCCGTAGAGCAGCAACGCGGTCACCGCAACAAACAGCCAGCCCTTGACCATGCTGACCTGGGTCATGGTGTCCGGGTCGCTCAACAGCCAGGCCACCGCCTTGTCCGACAACAAAATCCACAGGCTGGCGAAGACCGCGTACACCCCCACAATGCGCAGCGCGGTGCCCAGGCCTGGTCGGGATGGTTTTGGCGGGATCATTGCGCGGACATCACGGTTTGCACGGTGTCACGCAAAAGCACCAGTGTCGCCTGCTGCGTGCGTGTCGCAGGGCGCTGGGAGCTGGTGGCCAGCGCCACCTTGATCCGCAGGCCCGGCTCGCCAATCGCGCGCAGCGTAAACGCCGACGGCCGCACCGCGTTGGCCACCGCATTGCGCGACAGCAGGGCACAGCCCGCCCCGTCAGCCACCAGATCCAGAATGGCGGACACGCCATCAATTTCCAGAGCGATATTGGATCGACAGCCCACGCTGGCCATTTCCGCCTCGATGTGCATGCGGATCGCGTTGGGCTTGCTCGGAATGACCAGTGGCAACTTAGAGACGTCTTTCAGTGATATCGGCCCGTAGGGCGCGTCTTCGGCCAGACCGGCAGGGTGCAGTTGCACCAGCAGCAGTTCTTCCTCCAGAAGCGGCACAATCTCGACGTCGGCCGTTGGCTGGGCGTTGTACAGCACGGCAATGTCCAGCCGGCCATTGACCAGCGACTCCTGCATGGCAACCGACAGACCTTCACTGATGGAAATGGTGGCCTCGGGCATCTGGCGCCTGAAAGCGCGGGTCAGCGGCACGGTCAGCACCCGCGCCAGGCTGGTGGGCAAGCCCACTGCCACACGTCCCGCCAGTGAACCCCGCACCCGGCCCAGCTCTTCGCGGGCGCGGTCCACCTGGTGCAGGATGCCGCGCCCGTGGGCCAGCAGCAGCTTGCCCGCTTCGGTGGGCACGGCACCACGGCCGTTGCGGGTCAGCAGGGTTTGGTGCAACTCCACTTCCAGCAGACGCACCTGGCGGCTCAGGGCAGGTTGGGCAATGTCCAAAGCAACGGCGGCCCGGGTAAAGCTGCCCAGTTCGGCTACGCGCACAAAGTATTCGAGTTGTTTGAGGTCCATTCCGGGGTTGCGTGAATAGCTAGGCCCTGATTATGCCGATTTGAAATAGCTGGTAGAAGTGGCTCCGCCTTACAAAGTGAAGGGGTGCGGCACACAATGGCGGCCATGCACACTGATGCCATCAACACACCGAGGCCACTGACCGGCATCTCCTCCATGGCCACCCGCCAGCTGCTGTCCGAATTGACGGCCGCCTATGCGCTGCAGCACGGCCAGGCCGTCTCCATCGAATCGGTGGGCGGTGTGGATGCCGTCAAACGCGTACAGGCTGGCGAGGCTTTTGATCTGGTCTTCCTGGCGTCCGACGCCATTGCAAAACTGGTGGCAGCGGGCCACCTGCGCGCCGACAGCGTGACCGATCTGGTGCACTCCGGTGTCGCGGTGGCGGTGCGTGCCGGTAGCCCCAAGCCGGACATCAGCAGCGAAGACGCGGTGCACCAGGCCGTGCTGGCGGCACCGACGTTAAGCTACTCCACCGGACCCAGCGGCGTGGCGCTCGCCAAACTGTTTGATCACTGGGGTATTGCCGAGCAAATCCAAGGCCGCATCGTCACCGCGCCGCCCGGCGTGCCCGTGGGTCGTCTGGTGGCCAAGGGCGAAGTCGCTCTGGGCTTTCAGCAACTGAGCGAACTCATCCATGTGGAGGGCATCACCATCGTGGGGGCGTTGCCACCCGCCATTCAGATCACGACTACCTTCACCGCCGCCATGACAACCGGCTGCACCCGGCCCGCAGAGGTGCAGGACCTGCTGGATTACATGGCGTCCGACGAAGCGGCAGAGGCCAAACGCCGCCAGGGCATGGAGCCTGTGCTATGCTTTTGATAGCTGCTTGCGCAAACCCCACGGGGTCTAGAGGCATAAAACCCTTATAAAGGACTCACCCATCATGATCATCGACTGCCACGGCCACTACACCACGGCCCCCAAAGCGCTGGAAACCTGGCGCAACCAGCAAATTGCGGGCATCAAGGACGCATCCGTCATGCCGAAAGTGGCTGACCTCAAAATCAGCGACGACGAGTTGATTGAGACCATCGAGACCAACCAGTTGCGTTTGATGCGCGAGCGTGGCTCGGACCTGACCCTGTTCAGCCCGCGTGCCAGCTTCATGGCGCACCACATTGGCGACTTCAATGTGTCGAGCACCTGGGCCGCCATCTGCAACGAACTCTGTTACCGCGTCAGCACCCTCTTCCCGGACCACTTTGTGCCGGTGGCCATGCTGCCGCAGTCGCCCGGCGTCGACCCCGCCACCTGCATCCCCGAGCTGGAGAGATGCGTCAAGGAATACGGCGCAGTCGGCATCAACCTGAACCCGGACCCCAGCGGAGGCCACTGGACTTCGTCGCCTTTAAGCGACAAGCACTGGTACCCCATCTACGAGAAGATGGTGGAGTACGACCTGCCGGCCATGATCCATGTGTCCACCAGCTGCAATGCCTGCTTCCACACCACCGGCGCGCACTACCTGAATGCCGACACCACCGCCTTCATGCAATGCCTGACCAGCGACCTGTTCAAGGACTTCCCCACACTGAAGTTCTTGATTCCCCATGGCGGCGGCGCGGTGCCGTATCACTGGGGCCGTTTCCGTGGCCTGGCGCAGGAGCTGAAGAAACCGCTGTTGCAGGACCACCTGCTCAACAACATCTTCTTCGACACCTGCGTCTACCACCAGCCCGGCATCGACCTGCTCAACACCGTGATCCCGGTGAAAAACGTGCTGTTCGCCAGCGAGATGATTGGCGCCGTGCGCGGCATCGACCCTGAAACCGGCCACTATTTTGATGACACCAAGCGTTACATCGAGGCCTCCAAAATCCTGAGCGCTGCAGACCGTCACCAGATTTATGAAGGCAATGCCCGACGCGTGTTCCCGCGGCTGGATGCCGCATTGAAAGCAAAGGAAGCCAAATGAACAACCTGGGCATCGTCCACCGCAATATCACCCGCGCCGACAAGGCTGCGGTCGACAAACTCGCCCGCTTTGGCGTGGCCACCATCCACGAAGCCATGGGCCGCGTCGGCCTGATGAAGCCCTATATGCGCCCGATCTACAACGAGGCCAAGATCTGCGGCACGGCAGTCACGGTGCTGCTGCAGCCCGGCGACAACTGGATGATGCACGTCGCTGCCGAGCAGATTCAGCCCGGTGACGTAGTGGTGGCGGCCTGCACCACCGACAACGAGGATGGCTTCTTTGGCGACTTGCTGGCCACCTCGTTCCAGGCGCGCGGTGCCATGGGCCTGATCATTGACGGCGGCGTGCGTGACGTGAAAGACCTGACCGAGATGAAGTTCCCGGTGTTCAGCAAGGCCATCCATGCCAAGGGCACGATCAAGGCCACGCTGGGCTCGGTCAACATCCCCGTTGTCTGCGCCGGTGCGCAGGTCAACCCGGGTGATGTGGTGATTGCTGATATCGACGGCGTGGTCGTTGTGCCTGCGGCCTTTGCGCAACAAGTTGCCGATGCCGCCGAGGCACGTGAGGCCAATGAGGGTGACAAGCGCGCCATCTTTGCGTCCGGGGTGCTGGGGTTGGACTATTACAAGATGCGTGAAGGGTTGGCCAAGGCCGGTCTGCGCTACATCGACTAGTGCCGGGACGGCAGAGTGTTCTGCTCCGTGGGGGCGCCTGGGCGGCAAAGCGCTCTGCTCCGTGTCCCCCGCCCGCTGCGCGGGCTCCTCCTTTACCTGCGCAGAACGCTTTACCGCCCAGGCTTAGGTCTCATTGACAAATCGGCCGCTAGCCCCCGTTAATATTGTGCAAGCAGCTATCAAAATCATAGTATTACTCCAGGAACTGTATGGAACCCACCAAGCCTGACGGCTTCACCATAACCCCCGGCTGGCTGGACTGGTACACCGGCCCCAGCAAACCCCGTTTCCAACTGCCGCCCGGCGCCGTGGATGCCCACTGCCACGTGTTCGGCCCCGGCGACCAGTTCCCCTATGCGCCGGAGCGCAAGTACACGCCGTGTGATGCGTCCAAGGACCAGCTGTTTGCGCTGCGCGACCACCTGGGGTTCGAGAAGAACGTGATCGTGCAGGCCACTTGCCATGGCTCGGACAACCGCGCCCTGGTGGATGCCCTGAAGCACTCTCACAACAAGGCGCGTGGTGTGGCCACCGTAAAGCGCGATGTGACCGATGCCGAGTTGCAGGACATGCATGCCGCCGGTGTGCGTGGCACGCGCTTCAACTTTGTGCGCCGCCTGGCCGACTTCACGCCGCGCGAGGTGCTGCTGGAGATTGCCAACCGCATCGCCCCGCTGGGCTGGCACGTCGTGGTGTACTTCGAGGCGCAGGACCTGCCCGAGCTGTATGACTTTTTCACCGCACTGCCCACCACCGTGGTCGTGGACCACATGGGGCGTCCCGATGTCAGCAAGCTGGTGGACGGACCCGAGTTCGCGCTGTTTGTGAAGATGATGCGCGAGCACAGCAATATCTGGAGCAAGGTGAGTTGCCCCGAGCGGCTCAGCGTGGCAGGCCCCAAAGCGCTGAACGGCGAGCAGCATGCCTACCAGGACGTCGTGCCTTTTGCCCGGCATCTGGTCGAAACCTTCCCGGACCGCGTGCTGTGGGGCACCGACTGGCCGCACCCCAACCTGAAGGACCACATGCCCGACGACGGACTGCTGGTCGATTTCATCCCCCAGATTGCCACGACGGCGGAGTTCCAGCGCAAGCTGCTGGTGGAAAATCCGAACCGGCTGTATTGGAGCTGACTATGGCATTGGATAAACCCTACAAGGACATTCCCGGCACCCTCATTTTTGATGCCGAGCAAAGCCGCAAAGGCTACTGGCTCAACCAGTTCTGCATGTCACTGATGAAAGCGCCGAACCGCGAGCGGTTCAAGGCCGATCAGCGTGCCTATCTGGACGAGTGGGCCATGTCCGAAGAACAGAAGCAGGCCGTGCTCGACATGGATCTGAACCGTGCCATGCAGCTGGGCGGCAATATCTACTTTCTGGCCAAGATTGGCGCGACCCATGGCCGCAGTTTCCAGCAGATGGCCGGCAGCATGACCGGCATGACGGAAGACGAATACCGCGCCATGATGGTGGGCGGCGGCCGCTCCATTGAAGGCAACCGCCATCTCGGCGAAGACGGCGATGCACAGCCGCAGCACCAACCCCAAGGCCTGGCTGGCAAGAAAATGGGATAAGCACTATGGCGAAAATTACCGCGTCCGTTTACACCTCCCATGTGCCCGCCATCGGCGCCGCCATGGACCTGGGCAAGACCCGGGAAGACTATTGGAAGCCCGTGTTTGCGGGCTACGACTTCTCCAAACAATGGTTGAAGGAGAACAAACCGGACGTGATCTTTCTGGTCTACAACGACCACGCCACCGCTTTCAGCCTGGACATGATCCCCACGTTCGCCATTGGCACCGCTGCCGAGTTCACCCCGGCAGATGAAGGCTTTGGGCCGCGGCCCGTGCCCAAGGTGATCGGCCACCCGGACCTGGCTTCGCACATTGCCCACTCGGTCATCCAGCAGGACTTTGACTTGACCATCGTGAACCGCATGGACGTGGACCACGGTCTGACGGTGCCCCTTTCCCTGATGTGCGGCGAGCAGGACCCGGTGACAGGTGCCTGGCCCTGCCCGGTGATTCCATTTGCCGTCAACGTAGTGCAGTACCCGGTGCCTAGCGGCCAGCGCTGCTTCAACTTGGGCAAGGCCATCCGCAGGGCTATCGAGAGTTTTGATGCGGACCTGGATGTGCAGATCTGGGGCACTGGTGGCATGAGCCACCAGCTCCAGGGCGCTCGGGCCGGGCTGATCAACCGTGCCTGGGACAACGCATGGCTCGACACGATGATTGCCGACCCTGCCGCCGCCGCCGCCGTTCCGCATATTGACTATGTGCGAGAAGCGGGGTCGGAGGGCATTGAGCTGGTGATGTGGCTGATCGCCCGTGGCGCCATGTCCGATGTGCCGTACGACGCGAAGGACGCTATTGAATTGGTAGCTGCTCGCGCACATCCTATAAGGTCCAGGCACCGTTTTTACCATGTTCCGGCGTCCAACACGGCGGTCGGGCATTTGATACTGGAGAACACTTGAATGAGCAAAACCATCAAAGTCGCGCTGGCAGGCGCCGGTGCCTTTGGCATCAAGCACCTGGACGGCATCAAAAATATTAACGGTGTGGAAGTCGTCTCGCTGGTTAGTCGCGAGCTCGAGAAGACGCGCGAAGTGGCCAACCAATACGGCATTCGCCACGTCACCACCGAATTGGCCGCCAGCCTGGCGTTGAAAGAGGTGGACGCCGTCATCCTGTGCACTCCCACCCAAATGCATGCGGAGCAAAGCATCGCCTGCCTAAAAGCGGGCAAGCACGTGCAGGTGGAAATTCCGCTGGCCGACTCGTTGCAGGGCGCGCAGGATGTCGTGGCGATGGCAAACATCAGCGGCCTGGTCGCCATGTGCGGCCACACCCGCCGCTTCAACCCCAGCCACCAGTATGTGCACAAGGAAATTGCAGCCGGGCGCTTCAATATCCAGCAGATGGACGTGCAGACCTA
>CAJAVE010000258.1 GCA_903945325.1 uncultured beta proteobacterium
ACAATTGCTCTCTTTCCTGAGATGCCCAGGTGGCGGAATTGGTAGACGCACTAGTTTCAGGTACTAGCGAGTAACTTCGTGGGGGTTCGAGTCCCTTCCTGGGCACCAACTATGGTAATGTAGTTAATGAAAAGCCGCTGAATTTCAGCGGCTTTTTTTTGTTCTGAATGTGGTCGATATCGGGTCACGTTCATATCGGCATGGCTACCAAGTCATGTCCTTGTGCTGCCACTATTCGTGCCTTGGTAAATTCCCCAACTTTTAGTGTCTTACTGATCTTTTCCGGAGGCAGTAAACGCACCACTCCATCAATCTCCGGCGCATCTGCGTAGCTCCTGCCAACACCGCCCTTCTTCCCCATACCCGGTGCTGTATCGACCAGAATTTGCATGGTCGATCCGACGCGGCGTTGGAGCTTAGTGATTGACATCGCTTCGGCCACTTTCATAAACCGCGCACGACGCTCCTCACGCAGTTCGATTGGCAACATGCCTGGCAGGTTATTCGCCGTTGCTCCAGTCACAGCACTGTAGGCAAAGCAACCAGCACGGTCGATTTCCGCTTCACGAACAAAGTTCAGTAGATGCTCAAATTCTTCTTCAGTTTCCCCTGGGAAACCGGCGATGAACGTACTTCGAATCACAATCTCTGGGCAGACCTCGCGCCACTTCAGCAGCCGTTCCAGATTTTTCTCACCACTCGCGGGTCGCTTCATACGGCGTAACACATCAGGGTGGCTGTGCTGCAACGGTACATCCAGATAGGGCAACACCTGTCCCGATGCCATTAACGGAAGGACGTCATCCACACTGGGATAAGGATAAACATAGTGCAAACGCACCCACGCGCCGAATGGCTCTGCGATTTCGCCCAACGCCTGTACCAACTCCAGCATACGCGTCTTGACCGGTTTGCCGTCCCAGAATCCGGTGCGGTACTTCACATCGACGCCATAGGCAGAAGTGTCCTGGCTGATTACCAGCAATTCCTTGACACCACCAGCAAAAAGCGCACGAGCCTCAGTCAAAACGTCACCGATCGGGCGCGACACCAAGTCGCCCCGCATCGACGGAATGATGCAGAAGGTACAACGGTGGTTGCAGCCTTCACTGATTTTCAAGTACGCGTAGTGCCGCGGAGTCAGCTTGATGCCCGCCACACCAAAGGAATTGGGTACCAAATCAACAAAGGGATCGTGTGGCTTGGGCAAATTGACATGCACCGCGTCCATAACCTCCTGTGTCGCATGCGGGCCTGTAACGGCCAGGACCTTAGGGTGCATTTGACGCACCATGTTGTCGCCGTTATCTGCCGTCTTGGCACCTAGGCAACCGGTCACGATGACGCGGCCATTTTCTGCCAGCGCTTCACCAATCGTATCCAGACTCTCCTTGACGGCATCGTCGATGAAACCGCATGTGTTAACAATTACGAGATCAGCCCCTTGAAAGGTTTTGGAAGTCTTATAGCCTTCGGCGCTCAATTGTGTCAGGATCAATTCGGAATCAGTCAAGGCTTTAGGGCATCCCAAACTGACAAAACCAACAGTGGGCACACGGACTTGGGGAGAAATAGCTTCGCTCATGCGACGATTGTCGCCGCTTTTATCTACTTCCCGGGCTTGCTGCTTTAGCGCTTCAGACCAAAGGTACCAAGAAGCTGCTCGGTTTGTTTTTGCATTTGCTCCTGCATTTGCTGAAACAGGTTGTTGCCCATAGTCCCCTGGACCAACGGCGCCTGCATCTGCATCAACGCCTGCATGTTTTTTTCCAAATACCCACCCATCAGACCCTGCATGGCATGCCCATAAAACCGGATGATGTTGGCCAGCACGTCAGCGGTAAACATAGGCGTGCCATTGGCCTCTTCCTCCAAAATGATCTGCAACAGGATACTGCGCGTAATGTCCTCACCAGACTTGGCATCGCGGACGACACAGGGCTCACTCTCCATGACCAGTTGTTTGATCTCTGCCAAGGTGATGTAGCTGGAGGTGTCGGTATCGTACAAACGGCGATTGGGATACTTCTTGATCACCCGCTGTAATGGCTTGCGGTCAGCGCTGGATTTGCTTTGCATGGCGAAAAAGGGTTCCCTGGTAGTCACCAGTGTATTGCACTGCAATAGATTCTAAAGAATGAAGCTTCTGTGCCGGCTCAGGATTACCCTATACGCAAGCGTAAAAAAGCCCTGATTCCGCAGTGGAAACCAGGGCTGTCCTGTTGGTAGGCGCGATTGGACTCGAACCAACGACCCCCACCATGTCAAGGTGGTGCTCTAACCAGCTGAGCTACGCGCCTACAGTATTCGAGAGGCCGAAGTATATCAGTAAATATAACGGTCTTCTGCCTAGCCGCAGCGTAGCACCTGTTTGAGCCATAATTGACGTTAACGTAAACGTCAACTCTCTTCACTCACTACAAGGAAACACCATGGAAATCGCAGGCAAGGTATTCATCGTCACGGGCGGTGCCTCAGGTTTAGGCGAGGGCACGGCCCGCATGCTCACCGCGAAAGGCGCCACAGTAGTCATCGCCGACATGCAGGTCGAAAAAGGCGAGGCCATTGCGACTGAGTTAGGTGGCGCATTTGTGAAGTGCGACGTGAGCCTGGAGGCAGATGGGCAAGCTGTCGTCGCCAAGGCAGTTTCCCTAGGCAAGCTTATGGGTCTGGTCAACTGTGCTGGTATCGCACCCGCCGAAAAAACCATTGGCAAAAACGGTTCGCACAGCCTTGCCGTATTCAGCAAAACCATTACCGTCAACCTGATTGGAAGTTTCAACATGATTCGCCTTGCGGCCGACGCGATGGCGAAGAACGAACCAGAAGCAACCGGTGAGCGCGGCGCCATCATTTCCACCGCCTCGGTGGCAGCGTATGACGGCCAGATGGGTCAGGCCGCCTACAGTGCATCCAAGGGCGGCGTGGTTGGCATGACTTTACCCATTGCGCGCGACCTGGCCCGCAACGGCATCCGCAACATGACGATTGCTCCAGGCATATTTGGCACGCCCATGATGTTTGGCATGCCAAAAGAAGTGCAGGATTCACTGGCTGCAGCGGTGCCCTTCCCTTCACGCCTGGGTACCCCGCAAGACTACGCCAAACTGGCTCTGCACATTTTTGAGAACGACATGCTCAACGGCGAAGTGATCCGCCTGGATGGCGCCATCCGTCTGGCGCCACGCTGATATCCCAAGGCTCTACACTCCAAAGCCATCATCAGCGGCAATCACCGCGCCGTTGATAAAGTGGCTTTGGTCGGAACACAGCATCACGAGCAGTGCGTCCAGATCCTGGGGCTGCCCCACGCGCTTGCGGGGCAGCATTTGAACCAGCTTTTGACCCGCCTCCGTTTGCCAATGCCGATGGTTGATTTCGGTGTCAATGTAGCCGGGGCAAATTGCATTGACGTTGATACCAAAGCGCCCCCACTCCAGCGCCATCGCCTTGGTCATCTGAATCACCGCAGACTTGCTCATGCAGTAGGCACCGATCTGCGGCAAGACGCGTAATCCGGCCATGGATGCGATGTTGACGATGCGCCCCCCCGTATAACTGCCAGGAGCCGTTCCCTTTGCGCGCGCCAGCATGCGCTTGCCCACCTCTTGGGCAACAAAAAATGCGCCCTTGACGTTGGTGTTGAAAATGTAGTCAAAGTCGTCTGGAGAAACATCCTGAATTCGCTGCGTCGTGCTCACGCCCGAGTTGTTCACCAGAATATCAATCGAACCCACCTCGGTCTCGGCATGCGCCACTGCCGATTTAATGGAGTCATGGTCGGTGACATCCAGCTCGATCACATGCGCGTCGCCGCCTTCACCGTCGATGGTGGCCCTCAAATCCTTGAGCTTTTCCACCCTTCTACTGGCCAGCACGACTGCGGCACCGGCAGAAGCCAGCGTACGTGCGAACTGTGCACCCAAACCGCTGGACGCTCCTGTAATGAAGGCCACACGGCCTGAAAGATCAATGCTGTAAGCCATTTAGAGAACCTCCACGAATAAAAAAGTACGACCGTGCTATTGTGCTGAATCAGCGCATAAAATCCAATGGAGTCGTATGCACTGACACTTGCGCTTTGGCGCACAGCACTCTGATCCCATTATTGAACGAGACACACCATGACCAACGAAGAAATTCTTGCCCAATTTGGCCCCCGTGAAGCAATGGAATACGACGTGGTCGTGGTCGGTGGCGGCCCCGCCGGCCTGTCCGCTGCCATCCGCTTGAAACAACTCGCCGCAGAAAAAGGCACCGAAGTCTCGGTGGTCGTTCTGGAAAAAGGCTCAGAACCAGGAGCGCACATCCTCTCTGGCGCCATCATGGACCCCATCGCGCTCAATGAGCTGTTCCCGAACTGGAAGGAACTCGGAGCGCCGTTGAACCAGCCCGTGACAGACGATGCCATGGTCATGCTCAACGAAACCTCAGGCTTTCGCATCCCCAACTTCCTGCTGCCCGAATGCTCGCAGAACCACGGCAACTACATCATCAGCCTCGGTGCCCTCACCAAGTGGCTGGGCGCACAGGCTGAAGGCATGGGAGTGGAAATCTTCCCGGGCTTTGCTGCGGCCGAAGTGCTCTACAACGAAAACGGCTCCGTCAAGGGCGTGGCCACCGGCAACTTGGGCGTTGGCAAGGATGGCAACCCCGGTGAAAACTTCCAGATCGGCATGGAACTGCTGGGCAAATACACCGTGTTTGCCGAAGGCTCACGGGGCCATCTGGGCAAACAGCTCATCGCCAAATTCAAGCTCGACGAAGGCTGCGACCCGCAGTCTTACGGACTCGGCATCAAGGAATTATGGGAAGTCGACCCCTCGCGCCACCAGGCGGGCTTTGCCATGCACACCGCCGGTTGGCCAATGGACGAGCACACCTATGGCGGCTCATTCATGTACCACATGGAAGACAACAAGGTGGTGCTCGGTTTTGTCACCGGCCTGAACTACAGCAACCCGTACCTGAGCCCGTTTGAAGAATTCCAGCGCTGGAAAACCCACCCCAACATCCGTTACTACCTGGAAAATAACAAGGGCGAGGTGACTGCCAAGCGCCTGTCCTATGGAGCGCGCGCCATCACCGCCGGTGGCTTGATGTCCCTTCCCAAGACCGTGTTCCCCGGTGGTGCTCTGGTAGGCTGCGATGCAGGTTTCCTGAACGTGAGCCGGATCAAGGGTAGCCACTCGGCGATCAAGACCGGTGCACTGGCCGCTGAGGCCGCCTATGAGGCCTTGCAGGCCGGAAGGCAGCACGACGAACTGACAGCCTACCCGGAGGCTTTCGAGAAGAGCTGGCTGTTCAAGGAGCTCAACAAATCACGCAACTTCAAGGCCTGGTTCAAATGGGGGCTGACGGTCGCCACATTGATGAACGGGTTTGAGCAGTTTGCACTCAAAGGCAACATGCCCTGGACGATGCGGCGCAAGAAAGCCGATCACGAGTACCTCAAACCTGCTGCCGAGTGCAAGCCCATTGACTACCCGAAGCCCGACGGCAAGCTCACGTTTGACCGCCTCTCCAGCGTATTCATTGCCAATGTGAACCATGAAGAGCAGCAACCAGCCCACCTGACCCTCAAAGACGCGTCGGTTCCGGTCCTGATAAATCTGGCAAAGTTCGCTGGTCCCGAGGCGCGTTACTGCCCGGCTGGCGTGTATGAATTTGTGAAGGCGGATGACAACACGGATCGACTGCAGATCAACGCACAGAACTGCGTGCATTGCAAGACCTGTGACATCAAGGACCCGACGCAGAACATCGTGTGGGTCACGCCGGAAGGCGGCGGTGGCCCGAATTACGCGGGGATGTAAATACCTGGTTTAGAATTCCACCCGTCAGGAGAGAGCCCGTCCAGCGGGCCGCCGAAGGCGCAGGACTGCTGATCGCAGCAGTCTGAACGCTCAGGCAAAAGGACTGACAAACGGGTTGTGGCAGGAATGCCCGACACGATCCCCACTGGAGAGAGACGGCATGCGATGCCGTCCACCGAAGGAGCAAACCGCAGTCCGTGCGCAACTCGCGCGCAGGCCCGGCGAATCTCTCAGGTAAAGCGGACAGCGGGGGCAGAGCCCAGGGCATCAACTTTTCAGTGGGTGCCGTGGATTGGCAATTGCCCCCAGGGCGTCAAACCCGATTTTGGCGTCCCGTCTTTCTGGAGACTCCATGTCCGCTCCCGACCAAACCCTGTTGACAACACCGCTCAACGCCCTGCATATCGAACTCGGCGCACGCATGGTGCCCTTTGCCGGCTACTCCATGCCAGTGCAATACCCCATCGGTTTGATGGCCGAACACCACCACACGCGCAAGGCGGCCGGCCTGTTTGACGTGTCCCACATGGGGCAGTTGCGCCTGGTCGGTCCAGACGCGGCGGCCGCGTTCGAGACGCTGATTCCTGTCGACGTGATCGACCTGCCGGTGGGTAAGCAACGCTACGGGTTGTTGCTCAATGACGAAGGCGGCATCATCGATGACCTGATGTTTTTCAACAAGGGCAACAACGAGATCTTTGTCATTGTCAATGGCGCGTGCAAGGTCGGTGACATTGCGCACATCCAGGCCCAGATTGGCAGCCGCTGCCAGGTCATCCCCATGCCGGAGATGGCGCTGCTGGCGCTACAAGGCCCGCAGGCTGTCGAGGTGCTGTCCCGTATGGCACCCGGTGTCGAAAAGCTGGTGTTCATGACTGGTGGCAACTTCACCGTGAACACGGGCACCCAGAAGATCGATGTATTCCTGACCCGCAGCGGCTACACCGGCGAAGACGGTTTCGAGATATCCGTCCACAACGACCACGCTGACGCACTGGCCCGGGCGCTACTGGCCCAGCCTGAAGTCAAACCGATTGGCCTGGGTGCCCGCAATTCGCTGCGCCTGGAGGCGGGTCTGTGCCTGTACGGAAGCGACATCGACACCACCACCAACCCGGTTGAAGCCAACCTGCTGTGGGCCATGCAGAAGGTGCGCCGCGCCGGTGGTGCGCGCGAAGGCGGTTTCCCGGGCGCTATAAAAATACTAGCGGCTTGCGCAGTATCTACGGGGTCTACAGCCCAAAAAGACACTAGAAAACGCGTCGGTTTGATTGCGCTGGAGCGCATTCCGGTACGCGACCACACCGAACTGCAGGACGGCCAGGGTAACCGGATCGGGGAAGTCACCAGCGGGCTGCTAGGCCCCACTATCGACAATCCGGTCGCTATGGGCTATGTGGACGCGGCATTCAGCGCCCTGGGCACCCAGGTGGTGGCCATCGTGCGAGGCAAACCAGTACCCATGTCAGTCAGCGCCATGCCTTTTGTTCCTACCCGCTACTACCGAGGCTGATTTGCTGGCTGCCAGCGGATAAAGTCTGCGCTGGCAGGTTCAATTTTTGGGTTTCCTATTCATTTCAATGTTACGTTTCAGGAGTTTTCCATGACCATCAAGTACACCCCCGATCACGAATGGCTCAAGGTTGACGGCGACACCGCCGTCGTCGGCATCACCCACCACGCGCAGGACGCGCTGGGCGACGTGGTGTTCGTAGATCTGCCAGAAGTGGGCAAGACGTTTGCCGCCAAGGACATTGCCGGCGTGGTCGAGTCCGTCAAGGCGGCAGCCGATGTTTACATGCCGGTGACCGGCGAAGTCACCGAGGTAAACGAAGCCCTGCGCGCCGACCCCTCCCTGGCCAATACCGACCCGATGGGTGCGGGCTGGTTCTTCAAGGTCAAGCTGTCAAACGTGGCCGAGCTCGACGGTTTGATGGACGAGACCAGCTACACCGCCTTCTCCGCCTAAGCCACCCTGCCCTGTTTAACCGCCGCTCGACCCAGCGGCTACTTGAGTTCAGCCATGCCAACGACCTCTGCCCCCACCCTCGCCCAACTCGAAAACGCCAGCGAATTCATCGCCCGTCACATCGGTATCGATGCCGCCGATGAACAGCGCATGCTCAATGCCGTCGGCTCGCCGTCGCGTGCCGAACTCATCGCCGGCATCGTCCCGGCCAGTATCGCGCGCAAGAGCGCCATGGCGATTCCCGCAGCCATCACGGAGGCGGCGGCGCTGGCAGAGCTAAAGGCTTTGGCCGGCAAGAACAAGATCCTCACGAGCTTCATCGGCCAGGGCTACTACGGCACGCACACGCCCGGCGTCATCCTGCGCAACATTCTGGAAAACCCCGCCTGGTACACGGCTTACACGCCCTACCAGGCCGAAATTTCCCAGGGCCGCATGGAGGCGCTGGTCAACTTCCAGACCATGGTCTGCGATCTGACCGGCATGCCGATGGCCAACGCCTCCATGCTGGACGAAGCCACTGCCGCAGCCGAGGCCATGACACTGGCCAAGCGCTCGGTCAAAGCCAAGGGCAATGTATTTATCGTCAGTGGCGACTGCCATCCCCAAACCATTGAAGTCGTCCAGACCCGCGCCGCACCGCTGGGTATCACCGTCAAGGTCATCAAGTCGTCCGACGAATGGCACGCTGCCATTGCGAGGGATGATTACTTTGCCGCCATGAGCCAGTACCCTGCCAGCAGCGGCTGGCTGGCCGACTGGAAGCAGGACGCCGATTTCATCCACACCAAGCACGCCGCTTTCATTCTGGCCGCCGACCTGCTGGCCCTGACGCTGCTGGTACCCCCGGGCGAGATGGGTGCAGACATTGCCATCGGCACCACCCAGCGCTTCGGCATGCCCCTGTGCAATGGTGGGCCGCATGCCGCCTATATGGCCTGCCGCGACGAGTACAAGCGCTCCATGCCTGGCCGCCTGGTGGGCGTCAGCGTGGACACCCATGGCAACCCGGCCTACCGCCTGGCGCTGCAGACGCGCGAACAGCACATCCGCCGCGAGAAGGCCACCTCCAATATCTGCACCGCACAAGTGCTGCCAGCCGTGGTGGCCAGCATGTACGCCGTGTACCACGGCCCAGCGGGCCTGACACGCATTGCGCAGCGCGTCGCCATGCTCACCGCCATCCTGGCCAGGGGTCTGGCGCAGCTGGGTTATACGACCATGCACCACGACTCGGCCTTTGACACGCTGTGCTACAAGACTGACGACGCTACCAAAAGCATAGCTGCTTGCGCAGTATCTGCGGGGGCTAACGTCAGAATTGCCTGGGAAAACTACATCTGCGTCTCGCTGGACGAAACCACCACGCGAGACGACATCGCACTGATCTGGTCCTTCTTCGCCAAGCCCGACCAGGCCCTGCCCACGGTGGAAGCGCTGGAAGTCAACATCGAATTGATGATCCCCGCCGGGCTGCGCCGCACCAGCGCCTTTCTGACCCACCCGGTGTTCAATACCTACCACTCCGAGACCGGCATGCTGCGCTACATCCGCATGCTGTCGGACAAGGATCTGGCACTGGATCGCAGCATGATTCCGCTAGGCTCGTGCACCATGAAGCTCAACGCCACCAGCGAGATGATTCCCATCACCTGGCCCGAATTCGCCAACATCCACCCCTTCTGCCCAGCAGACCAGCGCCAGGGCTATACCGAGCTGGATGCACAATTGCGCGCCTGGCTGTGCGCCGCCACCGGTTACGCGGGCATCAGTCTGCAGCCCAACGCTGGCAGCCAGGGTGAGTATGCCGGCCTGCTGGTCATCAAGGCATACCACGAGAGCAAGGGTCAGGGTCACCGCAATATCTGCCTGATCCCGTCCAGCGCCCACGGCACCAACCCGGCCAGCGCAATGATGGTGGGACTAACCGTGGTCGTGACCCAATGCGACTCCAACGGCAACGTCGACATGGCCGACCTGAAGGCTAAGTGCGAGCAGCACAGCGCGAATCTGGCTGCGGTGATGATCACCTACCCCAGTACGCACGGCGTGTTCGAGACCTCGGTCAAGGAGCTGTGCGCTTTGGTGCACAGCCATGGTGGGCGTGTGTACGTGGACGGCGCCAACATGAACGCACTGGTCGGCACGGCAGCCCCTGGCGAGTTTGGTGGAGATGTGAGCCACCTGAATCTGCACAAGACTTTCTGCATCCCGCACGGCGGTGGCGGCCCTGGTGTCGGACCCGTCTGCGTCGTGGAAGACCTGGTGCCCTTCCTGCCCGGCCATGCCACCGGTGGGGTGCCCGGCACAGGCGCAGTGAGTGCAGCGCCTCTGGGCAATGCCGCAGTGTTGCCCATCAGCTGGATGTACTGCCGCATGATGGGTCCGGACGGCTTGACGCACGCCACCGAGGCAGCCATCCTGGCGGCAAACTACATCAGCGCCCGCCTCAAGGACCACTACCCCACGCTGTACGCATCCGCCAACGGCCACGTGGCCCATGAGTGCATCCTGGACCTGCGCCCGTTGAAGGAAACTTGCGGCGTGATGGCCGAGGACGTGGCCAAACGCCTGATGGACTATGGCTTCCACGCGCCCACCCTGTCCTTCCCGGTGCCCAACACGCTGATGGTGGAGCCCACCGAAAGCGAGACCCTGGCAGAACTGGATCGTTTCATCAACGCCATGATCGCCATCCGTGGCGAAATCACCAAGGTTGAAAAGGGTGAGTGGCCGCAGGACAACAACCCGCTGAAGCACGCGCCGCATACCGCGGCCAGCCTGCTGGGCGCCGAGTGGGATCGCCCCTACAGCCGCGAAGTGGGCGCCTTCCCGGTCGCCACGCTCAAGACTGTGAAATACTGGCCGGCCGTGGGTCGCGTGGACAACGTTTATGGGGATCGCAACCTGTTCTGTAGCTGCATACCCGTGGCTGATTACGCCTGAAGTCGGGGCGCTGAAGCTTGCGCCGCCATAGTCCGCAGGCCGCGCCCTGTCGGCAACCCCACTGGAGTCCACCATGGCCGTATCCGTATTTGATTTGTTCAAGATCGGCATTGGCCCCAGCAGTTCGCACACTGTGGGGCCCATGCGCGCTGCGCGCCAATTCGTGCTTCGGCTGCAGCAAGCAGGCATGCTGGAGCAGACCACCACCGTGCGCTGCAGCCTCTACGGCTCGCTGGGTGCCACCGGCAAGGGCCACGCCAGCGATGTGGCGGTGCTGTTGGGTCTGCTTGGTTGCGAGCCCGACACGCTGGAGGTGGACAGCATTCCTGCCGTGTTGACCACCATCAGAAACAGCCATCAACTCGACCTGTTGGGTCAGCATCGCATTGCCTTCGCCGAGAAAAAGGACCTGCTGTTCCTGCGCACCGAGAGCCTGCCCTTCCATGCCAACGGCATGCGTTTTGTGGCCTTCAATGCCGCCGGTGACGAGATTGCCAACCGCATCTACTACTCGGTGGGCGGTGGCTTCATCCTCAGCGACGAAGTGGCTGCCGACGGCACGCGCCACAAGGTGATAGCGCCGGATGCCACGGTGCTGCCACTGGCCTTCACCAGTGGCGACCAGTTGCTGGCGCTGGCCCGCTCACAGGGACTGAGCATCGCCCAGATCATGCGGCGCAACGAGCGGCATTGGCGCAGCGATGCCGAGATCGACGCCGGCCTCTTGCGCATCTGGCAGGTCATGCAGGACTGCGTGCGCCGCGGCTGTCAGACCGATGGCGTGTTGCCCGGTGGCTTCAGGGTCAAGCGCCGCGCGCACGCGCTGCATCTGGCTCTGTCCACCAACCCCGAAGCCGCGCTGCGTGACCCTTTGCAGGTGCTGGACTGGGTCAACCTCTATGCGCTGGCCGTCAATGAGGAAAACGCTGCCGGTGGCCGCGTGGTGACAGCACCCACCAACGGCGCGGCCGGCATCGTGCCCGCCGTGCTGCACTACTACAGCCGCTTTGTACCGGGTTCCAACGACGCAGGGGTCATGGACTTCCTGCTGACCGCCGCCGCCATTGGCATCCTCTACAAGGAAAACGCCAGCATCAGTGGCGCCGAGGTCGGCTGCCAGGGAGAGGTCGGCGTGGCCTGTTCCATGGCCGCCGGTGCGCTGTGTGCGGTGATGGGCGGTACACCCGAGCAGGTGGAGAACGCCGCCGAGATCGGCATGGAACACCACCTGGGCCTGACCTGCGACCCGGTAGGCGGATTGGTGCAGATCCCCTGCATCGAGCGCAACGCCATTGCCTCGGTCAAGGCCATCAACGCCGCCCGCATGGCGCTGCGCGGTGACGGCTCGCACTTTGTGAGCCTGGACAAAGTCATCAAGACCATGCGCGAAACCGGCGCCGACATGAAGACCAAGTACAAGGAAACGGCACGCGGCGGGCTGGCCGTCAACATCGTGGAGTGCTGATCAACACGCCTGCGCCGCGATAATCGTCCCATGACCTCCAACCATGACACTGCTCCCGACAACTGCGATGGCTCGCCCAATGTGTCACGCCTGGCCGAACTGCTCCTCGCCAAAAAGTGGCGCCTAGTCACTGCCGAGAGTTGCACCGGCGGGATGATCTCTGCCGCCTGCACAGACCTGGCTGGCTCCAGCGCCTGGTTTGAGCGTGGCTTTGTGACCTACTCCAACGACGCCAAGATGGAGTTGCTGGGTGTGGAAGAACGCATCTTGCGGCGGGCAGGTGCTGTGTGCCAGGGGGTCGCCAAAGCCATGGCACTGGGCGCCATCGCGCAGTCCCACGCAGACGTCGCCGTCGCCGTTACCGGGGTTGCCGGCCCGACTGGCGGTAGTGCCTCCAAACCGGTGGGCACCGTGTGGTTTGGCTTTGCGCTACCGGGCCAAGTGCTGACCGAGAAGTGCCACTTCGACGGCGACCGCGCGGCCGTGCGCTCCGCAACGCTGCTCCACGCTGTCAGCCGACTGATTGAACTACTGAAAAAGGCAGACGCCTGACGGCACTGCGTCAACGGTCACTATCATTACGATAGCTGCTTACGCAGATTTCACGGGGACTAGAGCCCCAATTGGCATAAGTGTGCGCTGCACATCACCACACTGCGCCCGGTTGCGCAGCGCATGCTCCATCACCACCAGGGCCAGCATGGCCTCGGCAATCGGGGTGGCGCGTATGCCCACGCAGGGGTCGTGGCGGCCCTTGGTGACCACCTGAGTGGGGTTACCAGCCACATCAATGGAGTCGCGTGGCGACAGGATGGAACTGGTCGGCTTGATCGCAATGCTTACCTCCAGGTCCTGCCCCGTGCTGATGCCACCCAGCACGCCACCCGCGTTGTTGCTGGCAAAACCATTGGGGGTCAACGAGTCGCCGTGCGTGGTGCCACGCTGGGCCACACTGGCGAAACCAGCACCAATTTCCACACCCTTGACAGCGTTGATACCCATCATGGCGTAAGCAATGTCAGAGTCCATCTTGTCAAACAATGGCTCTCCCAGCCCCACCGGCACGCCATTGGCGCTTACGCGGATGCGCGCACCACACGAATCACCGGCCTTGCGCAGCGCATCCATGTAGTCTTCCAACGCCTGTACATCGGCTACTGGCGCAAAGAAAGCATTGTTGGGCACGTGCTCCCACGATTCAAACGCAATCGGCATCTCGCCAATCTGCGTCATGCAACCGCGAAACGTGGTGCCGTATTGCTCGAACAGCCACTTCTTGGCCACCGCGCCCGCAGCCACCATGGGCGCGGTCAGGCGCGCGCTGGAGCGGCCACCGCCACGCGGATCGCGAATGCCATATTTCTGGAAGTAGCTGTAGTCGGCGTGACCGGGACGGAATGTTTCCAGGATGTTGCCGTAGTCCTTGCTGCGCTGGTCGGTGTTCTCGATCAACAGCGCAATCGGTGTGCCGGTGGTCTTGCCCTGGTACACGCCGCTGAGGATTTGCACTGCGTCGGGCTCGTTGCGCTGGGTCACAAAGCGGCTGGTGCCGGGGCGTCTGCGGTCCAGATCGCCCTGGATGTCGGCCTCACACAGTTCCATGCCCGGCGGGCAGCCATCAATCACGCAGCCAATGGCCGGGCCGTGGGATTCACCAAAGTTGGTGACTGCGAATAGGTGTCCGAAGGTGTTGCCGCTCATGGCGCTGATTATCCCCGATGGGGAATTTCCCCTCCCCAACTTGTGCATCCGATCTGGAACAATTCCTGCTAGTTGCTGCACTGCACCATGGTCTTTGGTGCAGTCTTTTTAACCGGAGTACCCCATGCTGGACCACACTACCCAGTTTTCCCATGTCAAACCCGGCGACACGGCCTTTGTCGCCGGTGGCTTGCGCGACTTTTTCCTGTAACGCGACCTGGGCATTGCCGAGGCCACGCACGGAAAGGTGATTGCGCACCTGGTCAAGGCGAACATTGCACCAGAAACAGGCACCGGCATGGAGTACCTGGAGATCGTCTCGCCTGCGGATTTCAAGTCGGTGGACGTGGAGCCGGTGTGCGCTATTCAGGCCCCCACACCCTGGCAGCAAACAGTCAAGCCGGGCCCGCTATCTAAAACTCGGCTTCCAGTTCGTCGATGTCTTCGGGTTCCTGCTTGGCCTCGGCCACCCACTCTTTCATGGCGGGAAGGTCCATGATGCGCTTGCAGTAGGTCTTGCACGCCTCTTCCAGAGCGATGTCATAGGTCAGGAAGCGGGTTACTACCGGCGCATACATGGCGTCAGCCACGCAGGGCTGTGCACCAAAAAGATACGGTCCGCCGTAGGTCTTCAGACAATCGGTCCAGATGGCAATCACACGGTCGATGTCACCCTGCGCTCGCGACCAGACTTTAAAGCCCGGGAAATGGGCCTTGACGTTCATGGGCAAGGCCGAGCGCAGGGATGCAAAGCCAGAATGCATTTCGCCGCAAATGGCACGGCAATGCGCACGGGCTTTGATATCCGCCGGCAACATCTGCGCCTTGGGCTTGATCTCATTGAGGTATTCGGCAATCGCCAGGGTGTCCCACACTTTGACAGTGCCGTGCTGCAGTGAAGGCACCAGCATGCTGCTGGACAGCAATAGCATCTCGGCCTTCATCGCCGGATCATCCGGAGGAATGACCACCTCGGTAAAGTCCAGCCCGGCAAATCGGGCCAGAAGCCATCCGCGCAACGACCAGGCCCCGTAATTCTTGCTGCTGATCGTCAGGACGGCTTTGGCCATGGCATGTCTCCTCAAATCCAAAAGTGGTGCACCGCCAACGCAAGGGCTATGCCAACACACCCTTGGCCCGTAAATTGCCTGCAATGCCTATATCAGGGCCAAAAGCCCGTCACCACTCAGGAATTTCATGCTCTACCAGGCTTACCAACTCCAAACCGACCTGATGTCGCCCATGCGGCGGCTGGCACAAGGCAGCAGCGCGGCACTCTGGATGAACGAGACCGAAGGCAGCTTCGTGCGCAAAGTTTCGGCCTCCATGGAGGTGTTTTCACGCATGCGGCTGACGCACTCCCGTCCCCCGTATGGCATTGACACCGTTCAGGTTGGTGAACGAACCATGGCGGTGACCGAAGAGGCCGTGCTCACCATGCCTTTTGGCACCTTGCTGCACTTCAAGAAGGACGATGCCAGTGACCTGCCCGCGCAGCCGCCGGTGCTGCTGGTAGCGCCTCTGTCCGGCCACTTTGCCACCCTGCTGCGCGAAACTGCCAAGACCCTGCTGCAGGACCACGACGTCTACATCACCGACTGGCACAACGCCCGGGATGTGGCCCTGCGCCACGGACCCTTTGGGCTGGACGATTACATCGATCACATGATCCGCTTCACGCAGACCATTGGGCCCGGCACCCATGTGGTCGCCGTGTGCCAACCCTGTGTGGCAGCGCTGGCGGCGGCGGCCATCATGGCCGAGGACGATGACCCGGCACAACCATTGAGCCTGACCCTGATGGCCGGTCCGGTGGACTGCCGCGTCAACCCGACCGAGGTCAACAAGCTGGCCAACACCAAGCCCATTGAATGGTTCGAGAAAAACCTCATCAGCCATGTGCCGCTGCCCCACGTGGGGCACATGCGCCGCGTGTACCCCGGTTTTGTGCAACTCAGCGCCTTCATCAGCATGAACCCGGAGCGGCACAAAAAGTCGTTTCAGGACATGTACACCCATCGCGTCAACGGCGAGCTGGACAAGGACGAAGCCCTGCGCGTGTTCTACGAGGAATACCTGGCGGTCAACGATCTGCCAGCCGAGTTTTACCTGGAGACCGTGGAGAAGGTGTTTCAGACCTACGACCTGCCGCTGGGCAAGCTGCGCTACCGCGATCGCCTGGTGAACCCGGCGGCCATCCGGCGCACGGCGCTGATGACGGTGGAAGGCGAGCGCGACGACATCTGCGCCATTGGCCAGACCGTGGCGGCGCACGACCTGTGCACCAGCATCCGGCCCTACCTGAAAACCCACCACGTCCAGACCGGCGTGGGGCATTACGGCGTTTTCAGTGGTCGCCGCTGGAATCAGCAGATTTACCCACGCGTGCGGGACATGATCCACTCCAACATGGGTTGACGCCAGAGATCAGCCTGCGGGCTTTTCGTCCGCACCTTCGGGCCAGTCGTGGATATAGGCTTTGAGCATCTTGTTCTCGAAATTCTGGCTGTCCACCACGGCACGGGCCACGTCGTAGAAGCTGATGACTCCCATCAGCATTCGGTGGTCCATCACCGGCATGTAGCGGGCATGGCGGTCCAGCATCATGCGCCGCACTTCATCCATGTCAGTCTCCATGGTACAGGTCAGCGGGTGGTCATCCATGGCGGTACGCACCAGGGTCTTTCCGATGGCGCCGCCGTTTTTCACCAGCGTCTGAATCACCTCACGAAAGGTCAACATGCCGACCAGATCGCCGTGCTCCATGACCACCAGCGAGCCGATATCGCGCTCGGACATCAAATCCAGCGCCCTTGACAAAGGCTCGTCCGGTGTGGCGGTGTAAAGCGTGCCGCCTTTGGCGCGCAGAATGTCGCTGACTTTCATGGTGTTTCCCCGTGGCACATGGATAAAAATGTTGTCCAAATATAGCCCACAATCAGCAGGGTTACTGACACCCTTCTTTGCGGAGAACTTATGCCCGGCTACGCTGACCCCGGTTTTGACACCCTGGCCCTGCACGCAGGTGCCTCGCCCGACCCCACCACGGGTGCGCGTGCGGTGCCCATCCACCTCACCACCTCCTTTGTCTTCGAATCCAGCGAACACGCGCAGTCGCTCTTTAACCTGGAACGTGCGGGGCACGTCTACAGCCGCATCAGCAACCCGACCAACGCGGTGCTGGAGCAGCGCGTGGCGGCACTGGAAGGCGGCATTGGCGCCATCACGACCGCCAGCGGGCAGGCGGCGCTGCACCTGAGTGTGGCCACGCTGATGGGCGCGGGTTCGCACATTGTGGCCAGTACGGCGCTGTATGGCGGCTCGCAAAACCTGCTGCACTACACCATGCGTCGCTTCGGCATTGAGACCAGCTTCGTCAAGCCGGGTGACATTGACGGCTGGCGCGCTGCGATCCAGCCCAACACCAAGTTGCTGTTTGGCGAAACCGTGGGCAACCCGGGGTTGGACGTGCTGGACATTCCCACCGTGTCAACCATAGCGCACGAGGCCGGATTGCCGCTGCTGGTGGACTCAACCCTCACCTCACCCTGGCTGATGAAACCTCTGGAACTGGGGGCTGACTTGGTCTACCACTCGGCCACCAAGTTCCTGTCAGGCCACGGCACGGTGGTGGGCGGTATTGTGGTGGATGGCGGCAGTTTTGACTGGGCCAAAGCTTATGAGACGACAGGCCGGTTTGAAGAGTTGGCCGCGCCCTACGCGGGCTTTCACAACATGAACTTCAGCGAGGAAAGCACCGTAGGCGCCTTCCTGCTGCGCGCCCGGCGTGAAGGCCTGCGCGACTTTGGTGCCTGCATGAGCCCGCACACCGCGTGGCTAATCCTGCAAGGTGTGGAGACTCTGGGCCTGCGCATGGCCCGGCACATGGGCAACACCGAAAAGGTCGTGCAATTCCTGGCTGGCCAGCCGCTGGTGGGTCGCGTCGGCCACCCCATGCTGGATAGCCACAGCAGCCATACCTTGGCGCAAAAGCTGTTGCCGCGCGGCGCAGGTTCAGTATTCAGCTTTGACCTCAAGGGCTCACGCAAGCAGGGCCAGGTATTCGTTGAAACGCTCAAGGTGTTCAGCCACCTGGCCAATGTGGGTGACTGCCGTAGCCTGGTGATTCACCCTGCCAGCACGACCCATTTCCGCATGACCGATGAGGCGCTGGCGGGCGCGGGCATCACCCAGGGCACGATTCGCCTGAGTATTGGACTGGAAGACCCGGACGACCTGATCGACGACCTCAAACGCGCACTCAAGGCCGCAGAAAAATCCTGAGACTTTGGGGACAGATCTCTAGCTCTGTCCCCGACTGGAGAGAAGAACATGGAACTCATTGTCAACACCGCAAAAACCTATTGCTACACCGGCGGCAAGCCCTTCGATACCACCAAGCCCACGGTTGTCTTTATCCATGGGGTGGTCCACGACCACAGCGTCTGGATATTGCAAAGCCGTTACCTGGCCAACCACGGCTACAACGTGCTGGCGGTAGACCTGCCCGGACACTGCCGCAGCGCGGGCGAAGCACCGTCCTCGGTCGAAGAAGCGGCGGACTTCATTTGCGCGCTGCTGGATGCGGCCGGTGTCGAAAAAGCAGCCTTAGTGGGGCACAGTTGGGGCTCGCTGATTGCACTGGAGGCCGCATCCCGGCTGAAGGAGCGCGTCACCCACCTGGTGCTGGTGGGGACGGCCTTTCCGATGAAGGTTTCGCCGGTTCTGATAGACACTTCGCTCAGTGACCCCACTAAGGCGTTGAACATGATCAACGTGTTCTCGCGCAGCACGCTCGCCGCACCGCCGTCCGCGCTGGGGCCGGGCACCTGGGTATTTGGTGCCAGCCTGGCGCTGGGCAAACGGGTTCTGGCCAGCAATACGGCGGTGAACGTCTTTCATCGTGGTTTTGTGGCCTGTGACCGTTATGCCAATGGCGAGCAGGCCATCAGCGCCATTAGTTGCCCGGTGCTGTTTGTTTTGGGTGCGCAGGACCAAATGACAATGGCCCGGGCCGCGCAACCGCTCATCAACCTAGCAACAGCGACCGGCAAATCGGTGCAGATTGCCACGCTACCGGTCGGTCACCACCAGATGACCGAAACACCGGAGGAAACCCTGTTTGCTATCCGTGATTTTTTGAAAGCCTGAACACCATGCAACCCAAGTCCGCTCTGAGCGCCCTGCTCGCCACCGCCCTGCTGGCAACCGCCACACTGGTTTCTGCCGCCTTTCCGGACAAGCCGGTCAAGGTCATCATCGGCTTTCCTGCCGGTGGTCCGCTGGACCAGCACGCACGCCTCATCACCGACAAGCTCCAAACCGTTTTGGGACAGCCTGTATTGATCGACTACAAGTCCGGCGCGGGCGGAACCGTGGGGGCCCAAGAGGTGATGAAAGCCCCGGCCGACGGCTACACCATCATGCTGGCCAACACCGGCGTTATGGTCATCAACCCAGCCATCTACAGCAAACTGCCCTATGCCACGCTGCGCGACTTCACGCCCATTGCTCGCACGGCGATGCAGCCGCTGGCCCTGCTGGTCAACCCCAAGGTACCCGCCAACACACTGAAAGAGTTTGTGGACTACACCCGCGCCCGGCCCGGACAGATCAACTACGGATCGGCTGGCAATGGCGGCATCAGCCACCTGGCGCCCGAGATGTTCAAAACCGCCACGGGCCTGTTCATGGTCCACATTCCCTACCGGGGCAGTGCACCGGCCTTTACCGACCTGATGGGCGGCCAGGTACAGTTTATGGCGGAGTCCATTCCACAGGCTGCCGTTTACCACAAGCAGGGCAAGGTGCGTGCACTCGCCGTCACCAGCCGCGAGCGCAACCCAGCCTTGCCCGATGTGCCCACGGTCATGGAAACGGGCATCAAGAATTTTGAGGTGGTGGGCTTTTACGGCTTTTTGGCCCCAGCGGGCACGCCCAAAGACGTGGTCGCCAAACTGAGCGATGCTTTCAAGCAGGTGCTGACCATGCCCGAGGTGCGCAACCGCATGATCACCCAGGGCGCCGATCCCGCTTTTTTGGGAGCGGACGAGTTCGCCAAATACCTGGCCGCTGAAACGCCTCGCTGGGCGGACGCAGTCAGTAAATCAGGTGCGAAGCTGGACTAAAGCCGCTGCCCTCGCCGCATCAGGCCAAAAGGCAGTGTGCAACGGCCTGCCAGGTCTCGCGGTTCTGCGCGACCTGCAAGCCCTTGCTACCACCCAGCGGCGTATTCCGCGTGCCGTCAAGCCGGACCACTTTGCCAACCGCTTCGGTAATGAACACGAGTTGAAGAGAAAAAGAAGCTCTACCGCGATCTTGGGTGGCTCAAGCGAATTCCGGTTGCTCAAATGGCAAAGCTCAATTGGCTCGAAAAACACGAAAATGCAAAATCTAAACTTATTGAAGTGTTGGATTTTTTGGGATTAGAGAATGGTGCCATGCGGATGCAGCTTCTTCAGAAATGTATCGAAGGGTATCGGTCGTAAGCAATCCACGGACTGCCCCTGCGCACGCAACTTGAGCACCATGTCGTTGGCGGCATTTTCGCTACCGAAGGAATGTAAGACGCAAGCCAAATCCCTGGGGCATTCTTTCAGCAGGACGGGGTTTGACGGCCTTGGCCTTACGACTGCGATGGCCCTGGTCCGTGCTCTACAGAGATGACTTTAGGGGAACATAGATGATGTCGAATGCGCTCTGGATGGCGCACGCGTGAGGTCGAAAGACATTTAAAAGAATTGGAAAGACGTTTGGTTTGAGTGATGCGGTCAACGTGAAATCTCCCTGAAGTGGACTCCGGGACCGAACGATCAGAGTGGGTGCAAAAAATGACACAGCACCCAAAATCAGGGGTTTTTTCGCAGGAATCTGTGGGATTTGGGGGTAAGTACCGCGAGGCTACAGACAGAGAAAAAGCCCGTAGTCTCAACAACTTACGGGCTTATCCAGTTTCACCAAATTTTGGTGGGCGATGCAAGTTTCGAACTTGCGACCCCTGCAGTGTGAATGCAGTGCTCTACCCCTGAGCTAATCGCCCTGACTATTCATCAGATTAGCCAAAAATTATACAACAAGCTTCAGACCAGATTGCGCCACAACGTTTTCCCACCGCTGGACTTGTCCATTTGTATCAAAACAGCTTCATGCCCTGCGAGTTCCTGCGCGTTGGCCACCACCACCGGTAGCACAAAGCCGCGCAAGTCCATTTGTACAACTGCAATGTCGCCCTCCTCCTGCGGTGAACCAGCGTCCATCAACAAGGCATCCTGACCGCGCGTCATGTTGATGTAAACGTCCGCCAGCAACTCGGCATCCAGCAATGCGCCGTGCAGTGTGCGCCCGGAGTTGTCCACCTCCAGGCGGTCGCACAGGGCGTCCAGGTTGTTTCGCTTGCCGGGGAACATCTCCTTCGCCATGACCAAGGTGTCGATCACCGAGCCAACATGTTTCTTGAACGGTTGATGGCCCGCGCGCGCCAGCTCCGCATCCAGAAAGGAGATGTCAAACGGGGCGTTGTGGATGATGATTTCCGCGTCGGCTACAAAATCCAGTAAGTCCTGGGCGATGGCCGCAAACTTGGGCTTGTCGCTCAAAAACTCGCTGGTCAGACCGTGCACGCGCAAGGCACCCTCTTCGCTGTCTCGCTCAGGGTTCAGGTAGAAGTGCAGGTTGTTGCCGGTGAGCTTGCGATTGACCAGTTCCACACAACCGATTTCGACCATGCGGTCCGGGTTTTGCGCCAGATTGGCGTTGAAACCGGTGGTTTCGGTGTCCAGGAAGATTTGACGCATCAATGGTTCTCTTTGGCGTGGTTGATGGAGTATTTCGGAATCTCCACCACGACGTCCTTCTGCGCCAAAAACGCCTGGCAACTAAGGCGCGAGTTGGGCTCAAGGCCCCATGCGCGGTCCAGCAGATCTTCCTCGTTTTCGTCCAGTTCATTGAGTGACGCAAGTCCCTCGCGCACGATGACGTGGCAAGTGGTACAGGCGCAGCTCAAGTCGCAGGCGTGCTCAATATTGATGTTGTTCTCCAGCAGCGCCTCGCAGATGGACGTGCCCGGCGTGGCGGTGATTTCGGCGCCTTGTGGGCAGTATTCGGGGTGCGGCAGGATTTTGATGATGGGCATAATTTATTCAGTTGGGGTCAGAGCACATGTGCTGCGCAAAGTGGTCTGACCCACAAATTCACAGAGTTTCAATGTTCTTACCTGCCAACGCATGGGCAATGCCACGGTTCATGCGTTGGGCGGCGAAGGATTCGGTGGCCTGAGCCAGCGCCTTGCTTAAGCGCTCGATCTGGGCGGCGTCGGTGCTGTTTCGGCCCTCGGCAAGTGCCTGCATGGCGGCATCAATTTCTGCACGCTCAGTCGCATCCAGCAGGTCCGCATCGGCATCCAGCGCGCTATGGATGGCCAGCAGCAGGCGGTCGGCATCGACTTGCGCCTCCACCACGGCGCGGGTGCGAATGTCCTGCTCGGCAGTGGCAAAGCTGTCCTGCAACATTTGCGCGATTTGGGCATCGCCCAGACCATAAGATGGTTTGACATTGATGTCGGCCTGCACACCGCTGACCTGCTCGTGCGCCGCCACGTTCAGCAAGCCATCGGCATCGACCGTAAACGTAACCCGGATGCGGGCCGCACCGGCCGCCATGGGCGGAATGCCGCGCAGCTCGAAGCGTGCCAGGCTGCGGCAATCGGCCACCAGGTCGCGCTCGCCTTGCACCACATGCAAGGCCAGCGCCGTCTGGCCATCCTTGTAGGTGGTGAAGTCCTGTGCCATGGCGGTGGGAATGGTCTGGTTGCGCGGAACGATGCGCTCTACTAGCCCGCCCATGGTTTCCACGCCCAGCGACAGGGGGATGACGTCCAGCAGCAGCAGATCACCAGCGGTGTTGTTGCCCGCCAGTAGGTTGGCCTGTATGGAGGCGCCCAGCGCCACCACTTCGTCGGGGTTAAGGTTGTTCAAGGGTGCGCGGTCAAATAGCTGCGCCACCGCGGCCTGCACCTGCGGCATGCGTGTGGAACCACCCACCATGACCACGCCCTGCACGTCCTGCACGGACAGGCGCGCGTCACGCAAGGCCTTGCGCACGGCGGTGATGGTGCGGGCAGTCAGGTCAGCCGTAGCGGCCTCGAACTGACTTTTTTCTACGTCAAAATGGATGTTAGCGCCCGTCAAATCTGCGCAAAGCGCTACTTTTTTTGTAGCAGTCAACGCTTCCTTGCAGGCCCGTGCCGCAAGCTTGAGCGTGGCCTTGTCGGCAGCGGTAACAGCCTCAACACCGGTCTGCAGCAGCACCCAGTCCGCCAGCGCGTGGTCGTAGTCGTCGCCGCCCAAG
>CAJAVE010000259.1 GCA_903945325.1 uncultured beta proteobacterium
AATCTTGCCGTGGCCGTGTGCCTCGGGTGAATCGTCAAACAGCAGCTTGGTGACGCCTTCGTCACGCCCGTTGGCGATGGCGCGGCCGGATGCGGTCCAGGGGAACAAGCCCTTCTTGACCTTGATGCCCTGCGCCTTGGCCTGGTCTTCGGTGAGGCCAACCCAGGCTACTTCGGGGTCGGTGTAGGCCACGCTGGGGATGACGCGGGCGTTGAAGGCTGCGGCTGCCAGCTCTTTATTGCCTTGCAGTTCACCTGCAATCACTTCGGCCGCCACATGCGCTTCGTGCACCGCCTTGTGCGCCAGCATGGGCTGGCCCACGATGTCGCCGATGGCGAAGATGTGGGGCACGTTGGTGCGCATCTGGATGTCGACATTGATGAAGCCACGGTCGGTCACGGCCACCCCGGCTTTGTCGGCGGCAATCTTCTTGCCGTTGGGCGTGCGGCCTACGGCTTGTAGCACCAGGTCGTACACCTGCGGTGCGGGGGCGGTACCGCCCTCCTCTGCCGCTGCAAACGTCACCTCAATACCTTCGGGCAAGGCGCGTGCGCCTACCGTCTTGGTTTTGAGCATGATGTTGTCAAAGCGTGGCGCATTCATCTTTTGCCAAATTTTGACCAGATCGCGGTCAGCGCCCTGCATCAGGCCGTCCATCATTTCCACCACGTCCAGGCGTGCGCCCAGCGTGCTGTAGACGGTGCCCATTTCCAGGCCGATGATGCCGCCACCCAGGATCAGCATGCGTTTGGGGACTTCCTTGAGCGCCAAGGCGCCGGTGGAATCGACCACGCGCGGGTCGTTGGGCATGAAGGGCAGGCGCACCGCCTGGCTGCCAGCGGCGATGATGGCTTTCTTGAAGGCTATGACCTTCTTAGAGCCGGTCTTTTCCTGGCTGGACCCAGTGGTTTCTTCCACCTCCAGGTGGTTAGCACCCACAAAGTGGCCGTAACCCCGCACGGTGGTCACCTTGCGCATCTTGGCCATGGCGGCCAGACCACCGGTGAGCTTGCCAATGACCTTTTCTTTGTGGCCGCGCAGCTTGTCAATGTTGACCACGGGCGCGCCAAAGTCCACGCCCAGATCGGCCATGTGTGACACTTCGTCCATGACGGCAGCCACGTGCAGCAGCGCCTTGGACGGGATGCAGCCCACGTTCAGGCACACACCTCCAAGGGTGGCATAGCGTTCGACAATGATGACCTTCAGGCCCAGGTCTGCAGCCCGGAAGGCGGCCGAGTAGCCGCCAGGGCCACCACCCAGCACCAGCAGGTCGCAGTCCATATCGACCGTACCGGCGTAGCTGGCACCCGTTGCAACCACAACCGGCGCTGGAGTTGCTACATTTTCGATAGCTGTTTGCGCAATAGCAGCGGGGGCTGCAGCCTGATTTGGCACTAATTTTTCAGCCGCAGCGGCACCAGCGGCCTCCAGCATCAGTACGACGGAGCCTTCCTTGACCTTGTCGCCCAGTGCGACCTTGAGTTCCTTCACCACACCGGCCTGGCTGGACGGGATTTCCATGGAGGCCTTGTCGCTCTCCACGGTGATCAGGCTTTGCTCGGCGCGGATGGTGTCGCCCACCTTGACCATCAGTTCGATGACGGTGACTTCGGCGAAGTCGCCAATGTCGGGGACTTTGATTTCAATAGTGCTCACAGCAATACCCTCCGGAAGTCACCCAGGATCTGGCCCAGGTACACATTGAAGCGCGCGGCGGCAGCGCCGTCGATCACGCGGTGGTCCCAGGTCAACGACAGCGGCAGCATCAGGCGTGGCACGAACGCCTTGCCGTCCCACACCGGTTCCATCTGGCTCTTGCAGACGCCCAAAATGGCGACCTCGGGCGCGTTGATGATGGGTGTGAAGTAACGCCCGCCAATGCCGCCCAAGGATGAGATGGTAAAGCTGGCACCAGACATTTCAGCCGGGCTCAGCTTGCCGTCGCGCGCCTTTTTGGCCAGCTCGCCCATCTCAACGCTGATCTGGAAGATGCCTTTCTTGTCGGCATCCTTGATCACCGGCACCATCAGGCCATTGGGCGTGTCGGCCGCAAAACCGATGTGGTAGAACTGTTTGTAGATCAGCGCATCGCCATCGAGCGAGCTGTTGAACTCGGGGAACTTCTTGAGCGCGGCCACGCAGGCCTTGATCAGGAAGGCCAGCATCGTCACCTTGATTCCGCTCTTCTCGTTCTCTTTGTTGGTGGAGACGCGGAAAGCTTCCAGGTCGGTGATGTCGGCATCGTCATGGTTGGTAACGGCCGGAATCATGATGGCGTTGCGCAACAGGTTGGCGCCGCTGATCTTCTTGATGCGCGACAGCTCTTTCCGCTCGATGGGGCCGAACTTGGTGAAGTCGACCTTGGGCCACGGAATCAGGCCCAGGCCTGCGCCATCCCCGCCACCGGTCGATTTGTTCTGCGCCGCACCGGCCACAGTTTGAACCGCGCCGCTCATGACCGAGCGGGTGAAGGCTTGCACATCGGCATCGGTGATGCGGCCTTTGAGGCCACTGCCTTTGACTTCGGTCAGCGGCACACCCAGTTCACGGGCGAACTTGCGCACGGAGGGGGATGCGTGCGGCAGACCGATTGGTGCGGTGGTGGGGTTATGGGCAGGCACGGCTACGGCGGGCGCAACGGCAGCCGGAGCCGACGCTACAGAAACAGGAGCGGCTTGCGCAGGTTCCACGGGGGCTGTGGCCGTATTTGGCACTGAAGCGCTGGGCGCGGGGGCAGACGCACCGCCCTCGCCTTCCAGAATCACCACCAGCGAACCTTGCTTGACCTTGTCGCCCAACGCGACCTTCACTTCCTTCACCACGCCGGCGTGGCTGGACGGGATTTCCATGGAGGCCTTGTCGGACTCCACAGTGATCAGCGACTGTTCGGCCTTGACCGTGTCGCCCACCTTGACCATCAGTTCAATGACGGTGACTTCATCAAAGTCGCCGATATCGGGGACTTGAATTTCGATAGATGCCATTTGTGTGTCTCCCGGATTACGCGTACAGCGGGTTGATCTTGTCAGTCTTGATGCCGTATTTGGCAATTGCTTCCACGACCTTGCTCACAGGCACGGTGCCCTCTTCGCTCAGCGCCTTGAGGGCGGCGACGACGATGAAATGGCGGTTGACCTCGAAGTGCTCGCGCAGCTTGCTGCGGAAGTCGCTGCGGCCAAAGCCGTCGGTGCCCAGCACCTTGTAGGTGCGGCCCTTGGGGATGAAGGGGCGAATCTGCTCGGCGTAGTTCTTCATATAGTCAGTCGAAGCCACGACCGGACCGGTGTGCTTTTCCAGCTGCTGGGCCACGAATGACTGACGCGGTGCGTCCGCTGGGTGCAACAGGTTGTAACGCTCGCAGTCCTGTCCATCGCGGGTCAGTTCGTTAAAGCTGGGGCAACTCCAGACGTTGGCCGCTACACCCCAGTCTTTCTCCAGCAACTCCTGCGCCGCAATGCTTTCACGCAGGATGGTGCCCGAGCCCAGCAACTGCACGCGCGGGGTCAGCTTGGCGCCCTCTTTGCACAGGTACATGCCTTTGATGATCTGCTCTTCGGTACCAGCCGTCAGGCCGGGCATGGCGTAGTTTTCGTTGAGCAGCGTGATGTAGTAGAAAACGTTGTCCTGCTTCTCCACCATGCGCTTCAAGCCGTGGTGCAGGATGACACCCACTTCGTGTGCATAGGTTGGGTCGTAGCTGATGCAATTCGGGATGGTGCCGGCCATGATGTGGCTGTGGCCGTCTTCGTGCTGCAGGCCTTCGCCATTGAGCGTGGTGCGCCCCGATGTGCCGCCCAGCAGGAAGCCGCGCGCCTGCATGTCACCCGCCGCCCAGGCCAGATCGCCAATGCGCTGGAAGCCGAACATCGAGTAATACACGTAGAACGGCACCATGATGCGGTTGCTGGTGCTGTAGCTGGTGGCCGCAGCAATCCAGCTGGCCATGCCACCGGCTTCGTTAATGCCCTCTTGCAAGATCTGCCCGGCCTTGTCTTCGCGGTAGTACATGACCTGGTCTTTGTCGACCGGGGTGTACTGCTGTCCCGCCGGGTTGTAGATACCGACTTGGCGGAACAGGCCTTCCATACCAAAGGTGCGGGCCTCGTCCACCAGAATCGGCACCACGCGCGGGCCCATGGCCTGGTCACGCAGCAGCTGGGTCAGGAAACGCACGTAAGCCTGTGTCGTGGAAATTTCGCGGCCTTCGGGTGTGGCCTCCATCACCGACTTGAAGGTGTCGAGCGATGGCACGGTGAAGCTCTCGTCCGATTGGGTGCGGCGGTGGGGCAGGTAGCCGCCCAGCGCTTTGCGGCGCTCGTGCAGGTAGCGCATCTCGGGTGTGTCGTCGGCCGGTTTATAGAACGGCAGATTCGGCAGGTCGCTGTCGGGAATCGGGATATTGAAACGGTCGCGGAAGGCCTTGATGTCTTCGTCGGTCAGCTTCTTGGTCTGGTGCACGTTGTTCTTGCCTTCGCCAGCCTTGCCCATGCCAAAGCCTTTGACGGTCTTGATCAGCAGCACGGTGGGTTGCCCCTTGTGGTGCTGCGCGCGGTGGAAAGCGGCATACACCTTCTTGGAGTCGTGGCCACCGCGACGCAGGTCAAACACCTCCTCGTCGCTCATCTTGGCCACCATCTCCAGCGTGCGCGGGTCGCGGCCGAAGAAATGCTTGCGCACAAAAGCGCCGTCATTGGCCTTCATGGCCTGGTAGTCGCCGTCCAGCGTGTCCATCATGACTTTGCGCAGTGCACCTTCCTTGTCACGCGCCAGCAGCGGGTCCCAACCCGAACCCCAAATCAGCTTGACGACGTTCCAGTCAGAGCCGCGGAATTCGCCTTCGAGCTCTTGAATGATCTTGCCGTTGCCGCGCACCGGGCCGTCCAGGCGCTGCAGATTACAGTTGATGACAAACACCAGGTTGTCCAGCTTCTCACGTGCGGCCAGACCGATGGCGCCCAGCGATTCGACTTCGTCCATCTCGCCGTCACCACAGAACACCCAGACCTTGCGGTTTTCGGTATTGGCAATGCCACGGGCGTGCAGGTATTTCAGGAAGCGCGCCTGGTAAATCGCCATCAGCGGACCCAGACCCATGGAGACCGTGGGGAATTGCCAAAAATTGGGCATCAGCTTGGGATGCGGGTAGCTCGACAGGCCCTTGCCATCGACTTCCTGGCGGAAGTTGAGCAACTGTTCTTCGGTCAGGCGGCCCTCCATGTAGGCCCGGGCATAGACACCGGGCGCCACATGGCCCTGGATATAGAGGCAGTCGCCACCATGTTCTTTGCCGGGCTCGGCGCTCTCGGCATGCCAGAAATGGTTGAAGCCGGCACCAAACAGACTGGCCAGCGAGGCGAATGAACCGATATGGCCGCCCAGGTCACCGCCATCGATGGGGTGGTGGCGATTGGCCTTGACCACCATGGCCATGGCGTTCCAGCGCATGTAGGCGCGCAGGCGCTCTTCGATTTCCAGATTGCCGGGGGAACGCTCTTCCTGCTCCGGCGTGATGGTGTTGACGTATGCAGTGTTCGCCGAAAACGGCATGTCCAGGCTCTGCTGGCGGGCATGGTCCAACAATTTATCCAGCAAAAAGTGCGCCCGCTCGGGGCCTTCACTCTCAATCACAGCGGACAAGGCGTCCATCCATTCACGGGTTTCCTGGCTGTCCAGGTCGGGGGATTGGGCGCTCGCCGCGCCGGGGGGAACTACTGACATGGTTGTCTCCTGGTGGTTTTTTAACGAATTTAATCCGTTCTGTCGATTTTCACATAACTTTCGTAAAATTTCAACTGATGCTTTTCAATCTCATAATATGAATTATTAAAAACCGAACGTTCGTGCGCTGGCCTACACTTGGGTTATGCCCAAGCCTCACCACAGCTACCAGCTAAACCGACGGGATGTGTCGACCCTGAACCGCGCCCGACGTTGGTGGCATCGGTTGACTCCACATCGGCAGGACCGCATTGCCGGACTGGCACCGTTGGCAGCAGTGCTATTGTTTTTCGCGGCCATCGTGTCGGCACTGGGTTACCTGCGCGTTGAAGAAATTGACCGTGAACAGCAGGCCGTCCAGCGTGACGTGGAGTACACCCAGCAGCGGTTAAGGCTGCGGCTCCTGGAGCGGCAGGAGCAATTGATGCGCATCGCGCGCGAAATTTCCAACCGCGAACTGGAAGTAGAAGACTTTCGCGCCCGCGCGCGTTCCATGCTCAACCAGTATCCTGAACTGCAGGGACTGGCCTGGATAGACGAACGCCGTCGTGTCAAGTCGGCCGTTGGCACGGCGGTACTGGTTTCCGGCCAGCTCAATACTGGCCCCGACACTGTGCCGCGCAATGACACCATGGGCGGCTTCATGATGGCACGCGAATCACAGCAGCCCGCCTACATTCAGCCACTGGGCACACCCACCGATACGCCCTTTTTGCAAATGCATTTGCCCCTCACGGACAGTGCCAGTTTCTCGGGGGTGTTGCTGGCGGAATACTCAGTCGATGGGTTGTACCGGTACGGTGTGCCCACCGAAGTGACTTCGCGGTATGCCATGTCGCTGCAAGATGCCAAGGGCAGTATGCTGGCCGGCACCGCCATTCTGCCGCAAAAGACCGTCAAGACCCTGCTCCCATGGACCAGCCCGACCACGGAATACGCGATGCCGGTTTCCCCGGTGGGCAGTGGGCTTGTCGTTCGCGGCCAAGCCTACCGGGCTTCATTGGGCGTGATCGGTAGTGGCCTGTTTTGGCTGGTGAGCGCGTTGAGCGTGATGACGGCCTGGATGCTGATTGCCAACTGGCGCCACACACGTCGTCGGGTCCAGGCTCAGCATGCATTGATGTCGGAAACGACCTTTCGCCGTGCGATGGAAAACTCCATGCTTACGGGCATGCGCGCCATGGATTTGCAGGGTCGCATAACCTATGTCAACGCCGCGTTTTGCCAGATGACGGGCTGGACTGAATCCGAATTGGTAGGCCGCACAGCGCCATTCCCCTACTGGCCGGAAAACGACCGCGAACAACTCAACTTGATCCTGAATGAAGAACTGTCCGGCAGAACCACGCCGGGTGGTATTCAGGTCCGGGTCAAACGCCGGGACAGTGCCATCTTTGACGCCCGGCTCTATGTCTCGCCGCTGGTCGACGCGACCGGAAAGCAAACCGGCTGGATGACGTCCATGACCGACATCACCGAACCCAATCGCGTGCGCGAGCAGCTCTCCGCGTCCCACGAACGATTCACCACCGTGCTGGAGGCACTGGATGCTTCCATCTCGGTAGCGCCATTGGGCAGTGATGAACTGCTGTTCGCCAATAAGTTGTACCGCCAGTGGTTTGGAACGCAAGCCAATGGCCACCTCCAACTGGTCGCGCAAGCGGGTGTGCCATACAGCCCCACCAACGACGAGTCGACGGACAGTGTGGACTCCTTTGCGGGCTTGCCGACCACCGCCTTCCCCGACACGGAAACCGAAAGCGCAGAAATTTTCATCGCCGACCTGAACAAGTGGCTGGAGGTGCGTACCCGCTACTTAAGCTGGGTCGACGGACGTCTGGCCCAAATGGTGATTGCCACCGACATTTCCGGCCGTCGGTTGGCTGAAGAGCAAGCGCTGACCCAGACTGAACGCGCCCAGACAGCCAGCCGTCTGATCACCATGGGCGAAATGGCGTCCAGCGTGGCGCATGAACTCAACCAGCCCCTCACCGCCATCAACAACTACTGCAACGGCATGGTGTCACGCATCAGGGCCCAGCAAATCACGGAAGAAGACTTGTTGGGCGCACTGGAAAAAACAGCGAAGCAAGCGCAGCGGGCGGGCCAGATCATTCACCGCATACGTTCTTTCGTGAAACGCAGCGAGCCCAATCGCACACCGTCTGAAGTGGACCTTATGGTGAATGAGGCTGTTGAGCTGGCCGAGATAGAGCTGCGCCGCTTCAATGTACGCCTTAACCACTATGTTGCGGCGCGTCTGCCCCTGCTGATGGTCGACCCCATCCTGATCGAGCAGGTGCTCATCAACCTGTTGCGCAATGCAGCGGAGTCCATTGACATGGCATTTCGGCCAACGGCTGAACGGATTGTGGAGTTGCGCGTCATCCCCAAGGTGATTGAAGACAAAAAAGTGATCGAGTTTTCCGTGCAGGACACCGGAAATGGCCTGGCACCCGAAGTCATGGCCCGCCTCTATGAGGCCTTCTACTCCACCAAGGCTGACGGCATGGGTATTGGACTGAGTTTGTGCCGCTCTATTGTTGAATCCCATCTGGGCCGAATGACAGCCGAGAACCTCTACAATGGAGAGGAAGTGTCGGGATGCCGATTCTCGTTCTGGATACCGGTGACCGAATTGCCCGCCAGTCTGACCCGCCATCAACGACCAAGCAACTAGAAACCTGGACACCCGAATGAGCTTGCTTCCCAAAAAAGGTACCGTTTACGTTGTAGATGACGATGAGGCCGTGCGTGATTCGCTGCAATGGCTGCTCGAAGGCAAGGGCTTCCGCGTGCGTTGCTTTGATTCCGCTGAATCTTTCCTGAGCCGCTACGACGCGCGCGAAGTGGCCTGCCTGATTGTGGACATCCGCATGGGTGGCATGACCGGCCTGGAATTGCAGACCCGCCTGATCGAAGCCCGCTCCCCTTTGCCCATCGTCTTCATCACCGGCCACGGCGACGTGCCGATGGCCGTGGACACCATGAAAAAAGGGGCCATGGATTTCATCCAGAAGCCCTTTAACGAAGACCAGTTGGTGGGGCTTGTGGAGCGCATGCTGGACCATGCCAAGGACTCATTCGCAGATTTCCAGTCAGCCGCCAGCCGCGACGCCCTTTTGTCCAAGCTGACGCTGCGCGAATCCCAAGTATTGGAGCGCATCGTTGCCGGGCGCCTGAATAAACAGATCGCCGACGACCTGGGCATCAGCATCAAGACAGTTGAGGCGCACCGCGCCAACATCATGGAAAAGCTCAGCGCCAATACAGTGGCCGACTTGCTTAAAATTGCCCTCGGACAAATTGCCCCCAAAACCTGACACCGATACTATGTTGAGGACAGAGCTTGCTGCGTCTGCGGTCTGTCCTGCAAAGCTGTCTATTTCGTAGCATTTAGCGCCCGCCCCGCAAGGACTGCGGGCTTTTTCAATTTGAAAGTGCACTATGACGACCACCGCCCATATCATTGACGGCGTAGCCCTTTCCAAACAGCTGCGTGAAGATGTTGCCGCCCGCACTGCAGCGCTCAAGGCCCGCGGCGTTACACCCGGCCTGGCCGTGGTGCTGGTGGGCGACAACCAGGCCAGCCAGGTCTATGTGCGCAACAAGGTCAAGGCCTGCCAGGACGCCGGTTTGCACTCGGTGCTGGAAAGGTACGAAGCGTCCATGACCGAGGCCGAACTCCTGGCACGGGTTGACGCCCTCAACAACGACCCGGCCATCCACGGCATTCTGGTCCAACTGCCCCTGCCCGACCACATTGACGACCACAAAGTCATCGAGGCCATCTCCCCCGCCAAGGATGTGGACGGCTTCCACGTAGCCAGCGCTGGCGCCCTTATGGTGGGCGAGACTGGTTTCAAGGCGTGTACGCCCTACGGCTGCATGAAGATGCTGGAATCCATTGGCATGAAAAACCTGCGCGGCAAGCACGCCGTAGTGATCGGGCGCTCCAACATCGTCGGCAAACCCATGGCGCTGATGCTGCTACAAGCCAATGCCACCGTCACCATCACCCACAGCGGCACAGCCGACTTGGGTGCCATGACACGCCAGGCCGATATCTTGGTCGCGGCTGTGGGCAAGCGCAATGTGCTGACCGCCGATATGGTCAAGCCCGGCGCGGTGGTGATTGACGTCGGCATGAACCGTGACGATGCCGGCAAGTTGTGTGGTGATGTGGACTTTGCAGGAGTCAGCCGCGTTGCTGGCCACATCACCCCGGTACCGGGTGGCGTTGGACCTATGACCATCACCATGCTGCTGGTCAACACCCTTGAGGCGGCCGAACGCGAAACCGGAGCACACCCATGAACCCACTGCTGAGTACCGCCACCCTGCCGCTGTTCGACCAGATTCGTCCCGAGCATGTGGCAGGTGCCATCGAGACGCTGCTGACCAATGCCAACCAGGCCTTGGAAACCGTGACAACCGCCGACTTTCCGGCCCAATGGGAGGCAATAGCCCGGGCGCTGGATGTGGCCACTGAAAAACTGGGTATCACCTGGGGTGCTGTCAGCCATCTCAACAGCGTCGCCGACACGCCAGAGCTGCGCGCTGCGTACAACGCCGCACTACCCTCCGTAACCGAGTTCTGGACCCGCCTGGGGGCTGACGAGCGGCTCTTTACCAAGTACAAAGCCATTGACGTGCAAACACTCAACGCCGAACAACGCCAGGCGCACACCAATGCGATCCGCAACTTTGTGCTGGGCGGTGCCGAACTGGGCGGCGCGCAGCGTGAGCGATTTGCCGAAATTCAGGAGCAACAGGCTGCCTTGAGCCAGAAATTCAGTGAAAACACGCTGGACGCCACCGACGCTTACAGCTACTACGCCGCTTCAGACGAGATGGCGGGCGTTCCCGACGATGTGCAGCAGGCGGCCCTGTCGGCTGCCCAGGCAGAAGCTAAGGATGGATATAAGCTGACGCTCAAGGCGCCGTGTTACCTGCCCGTGATGCAGTTTGCCCACAGCAGTGCCTTGCGCGCCACGCTGTACCGGGCCTATGTCACCCGCGCCTCGGACCAGGCCGACGAAGCCACACAAAAGTTTGACAACACGCAAACCATGCACAGCATCCTGGCACTGCGGCAAGAAGAGGCTACCTTGCTGGGTTATCCCAGTTTTGGCGCACTGTCCCTGGTGCCCAAAATGGCATCGTCCCCCGAAGTGGTGATCAGCTTTTTGCGTGACCTGGCCCGCAAGGCGCACCCGTTCGCCGAGAAGGACCTGGCTGACATGAAAAGCTTCGCACAAGAAAACTTGGGCCTGGCAGAGCCACAACCCTGGGACTGGCCCTATGTGGGTGAAAAGCTTAAAGAAGCCCGCTACGCCTTCAGCGAGCAGGAAGTCAAACAGTACTTCACACTACCGAAAGTGTTGGCGGGTCTGTTCAAGATTGCCGAAACCCTGTTTGACCTGAGCATCAGCCGCGATCAGGCACCAGTATGGAACGCCAATGTGGAGTTTTACCGCATTGAGCGGGACAGCCCGACCGGCAAGCAGTTGATAGGCCAGTTCTACCTGGACCCTACAGCGCGCAGCGGTAAGCGGGGCGGCGCATGGATGGACGATGTACGCGCCCGCTGGCTGCGCCCAGACACCGGCATTCTGCAAACACCGGTAGCCCATCTGGTTTGCAACTTTGCCGATGGTGTGGAAGTGGACGGAAAAAAGCAGCCCGCACTGCTGTCTCATGACGATGTCACCACCTTGTTCCATGAGTTCGGTCATGGCCTGCACCACCTGCTCACGCAAGTGAACGAGCACGACGTGTCGGGCATCAGCGGGGTCGAGTGGGATGCAGTGGAACTACCCAGCCAGTTCATGGAAAACTTCTGCTGGGAGTGGAATGTGCTGCGCCACATGACGGCCCACGTGCAAAGTGGCGTGCCAATCCCGCGCGCGCTGTTTGACAAGATGCTGGCCGCCCGCAACTTCCAGAGCGGACTGCAAACGCTACGCCAAATCGAGTTTTCGCTCTTTGACATGCTGTTGCACACATCACACGCACCAGGTAACGATTTCATGCCACTGCTGCGTCAGATCCGTGCGGAAGTTGCGGTGATACACCCACCTGAATGGAGCCGCAACGCGCAAACTTTCAGCCATATTTTTGCCGGTGGCTACGCTGCGGGCTATTACAGCTACAAATGGGCCGAGGTACTCAGCGCCGATGCCTATGCCGCGTTTGAAGAAACAGCCGACCCCGACGGATTGCCAAATCTGGAAACCGGTAGAAAATACCGGGAGGCTATTCTGGAAGCGGGCGGCAGCCGCCCGGCCATGGAGTCATTCAAAGCCTTTAGAGGACGCGAGCCGACACTGGATGCGCTACTGCGTCACCACGGTATGGCACCATAGGAATTAACTGAAGGACGCACATGAAACGACATACCCTCGCATTCCTGTTGACCAGCACCGCAGCACTAGTCCTTGCAACGGCTGTGCAGGCACAAACGGTTTATCGCATTGTGGGTGCCGATGGTAAGGTCACGTTCTCCGACAAACCCCCAGCCAGTGCAGAGCAAGGCAAAATAGCCAGCACCGGTATCGGTGCCAAGGCGGACCCCACTGGCGCCGCCTTGCCGTTTGAACTGCGTCAGGTTGTTTCCAAGTACCCGGTGGTGCTGTACACCATGTCAAAGTGCGCGCCGTGTGACACGGGCCGGGCACTTTTGATGTCGCGCGGCGTGCCGTTTAATGAGCGCACCGTCAACACGCCGGAAGACCAAGACTACCTGCAGCGTCTGACCAGTGACAGTTCCCTGCCTTACCTGACCATTGGCAGCCAGCGGATCAAGGGCCTGTCTGATGTGGAGTGGACCCAGTACCTGGACGCAGCAGGCTATCCGCAAAAATCGATGCTGCCTGGCACCTTCAGGTACGCAGCCCCGACGCCGCTGGTGGCGGTGCAAAAGGCACCCACCACAAAGGCAGAAGAAAGGCTGCTGGCACCCGTTGCCGAAACCAACGCCAACCGGCCACCCACCAACCCCTCCAACCCGACTGGTATTACGTTTTAGAACTCCAGCGTTCTGACGCCATTGGCAGTACCCAGCAGGCAGACCTGGGCACGCTGAAAGGCGAACACGCCCACGGTTACTACACCGGGCCACTGGCTGACCTCAGCCTCAAATGCCAGCGGATCGACAATCTGTAGCCCGGTGACATCCACGATGTACTGGCCGTTGTCTGTCACCAGCGGTTGGCCGTCCTTCAGACGAACACTGGCGTTGCCACCCTTGGCCGCAAACTGGGCGATCACGCGCTGAGTGGACATGGGAATCACCTCGACAGGAAGCGCAAAGGCACCCAGCGTCTGCACCAGCTTGGACTCGTCGGCAATGCACACAAAACGCTCAGACTGGGCTGCCACGATCTTCTCGCGCGTGAGCGCCGCACCGCCGCCCTTGACCATATTGCCGTGGCCATCGATCTCATCGGCACCGTCGATGTAGACCGACAAGCGCGGCACATCGTTCGAATCGAACACCGGAATGCCCAGGGCCTGCAGGCGCTCAGTGCTGGCCACCGAGCTGGACACCGCTCCCTTGATCTGGTCTTTCATCGTGGCCAGCGCATCAATAAACTTGTTGACCGTGGAGCCGGTGCCCACGCCAACGATCTCACCCGGAACCACGTATTGCAGGGCGGCCCGGCCCACCAGGGTCTTGAGCTGGTCTTGGGTCAATGGTGAGGCGTTGGCGGGGGTAGAAGTGGTCATCGGCGAAAATCCGGGTAGTTTCGAAATATTGCAGGAATTATCCAATGTCTCTTGTTCCCTACGGTCTGGCGCGGCGCGTTTTCTTTAGCATGGACCCGGAGGTCGCCCATGAGATGACCATGGCCAGCCTGGCGCGTGTGCAGGGCACGCCGTTGACCTGGGCCTACCGAGTGACCACCGTGGACGACCCCATCGAGCTGGCCGGGTTGACATTTCCCAACCGCGTCGGCTTGGCCGCCGGCCTGGACAAGAACGCCAAGTGCATCGACGGCCTCGCCGCCATGGGCTTTGGTTTCGTGGAAGTGGGCACCGTCACGCCAAAGGCGCAGCCGGGCAACCCCAAGCCGCGCATGTTCCGCTTGCCCCAGGCCAACGCGCTGATCAACCGCCTGGGTTTCAACAACGACGGGCTCGACGCCTTTGTGGAGAATGTGCAGCGTTCAGCGCTGCGGCGCAAGAAGCAGCCCGGCATGCTGCTGGGCCTGAACATCGGCAAGAACGCCGCCACGCCGATCGAGAACGCCACCGACGACTACCTGATCTGCCTGGATGGCGTCTACCCGCACGCAGACTACGTGACCGTCAACATCTCCAGCCCCAACACCAAGAACTTGCGCGCCCTGCAAAGCGATGAGGCGCTGGACGCTCTGCTCGGCGCCATCGCCACACGGCGCGAAACCCTGCAGAAACAGCACAGCAAGCGCATCCCCATTTTTGTGAAGATTGCCCCCGATCTGGACGAGGCGCAGGTCGCCGTGATTGCCGCCACACTGGTTCGCCACGGCATGGACGGCGTGGTTGCCACCAACACCACACTAAGCCGGGACGCCGTGAAGGGGCTGGAGCATGCCGAGGAAGCGGGTGGCCTGTCGGGCGCACCGGTGTTTGACGCTAGCAACCAGGTCATCCGCCAGCTGCGCGCGGGGCTGGGGCCGAAGTTCCCCATCATCGGCGTGGGCGGCATCATGAGTGCCGACGATGCCATCGAGAAAATCCGCGCCGGGGCTGATGTCGTGCAGATGTACACCGGGCTGATCTACAAGGGGCCGCAACTGGTCAAGGATTGTGCGCTGGCCATTAAGGCTATGAACAAAAAAGCACGCTAGCCACCGTCAATATTGCGCGACCAGCTACTGATTCAATAGCAAATCGCGAACCATATCTGCAATGGCCAGACAACTGGTCAAGCCAGGTGACTCAATACCAAACAAATTGACCAGACCAGGAATGCCATGGTCTTTTGGCCCCTGGATGCAGAAGTCCCGCGCCGGGTCGCCCGGGCCGCTGATCTTGGGGCGGATACCGGCATAGGCCGGTTGCAGCGCGCCATCAGCCAATTCTGGCCAGTATTTGCGAACCTCGGTGTAAAAGGCATCGCCGCGGGCGCTGTCCACCTGGGTGTCGTCAGGCGAATCCACCCACTGAACATCGGGGCCAAACCGCGCCTGCCCACCCAGATCCAGTGTCAAGTGGACGCCCAGACCGGCGGCTTCGGGCACCGGGTAAATCAGGTGTGAAAACGGCGAACGTCCTGCCAGGGTGAAGTAGTTGCCTTTGGCGAAAAAGGCCTGGGGCACGTGGCTCGGGTCCAGTCCGGCAAAGCGCCGGGCCAGAGTCGGAGCCTGCAAGCCGGCGGCGTTGACAACCGTTCTGGCGGACAGGCAGGTTCCGTCGCTTGCTATCAACTTGATAGCTGCTTGCGCACATTCCGCTTGGTCTAGAGGCGAATTCAATGCCAAAATTCCACCTGCATGCTCAACATCAGCCAACAGGGACAGCATCAGACCGTGGCTGTCAACAATGCCGGTGGAAGGAGAATGCAGGGCGCCCACGCATCGCAAAGCGGGCTCCAACAATTGCACTTGGGAGAGGTCCAGAAAAACCAGATCGGTCACGCCATTGGCGACAGCGCGCACGCGAATAGCCTCCAGCTGCGTTAGCTGGTCCGGAGTCGTGGCCACAATGAGCTTGCCACAGCGCTGGTGGCCAATGCCACGCTCTGCGCAATAGTCGTACAGCAGCCTGTTGCCGCGCACGCACAGTTGCGCCTTCAGCGACCCCGTTGCGTAATACATGCCGGCGTGTACGACTTCGCTGTTGCGCGAACTGGTCTGAGTGCCAATGGCAGCGCAGGCTTCCAGGAGCAGCACCTCGCGCCCCGCCAGCGCCAGGGCGCGCGCCGTTGCAAGGCCTACTACGCCTGCACCAATCACTACGCAATCGACTTCCTCCGCATTCATCCTAGCTCTGCCGACGTCATTTCAATTCCAGACCATCTGTGTCCGTGCGCTCCAGCAACTGCATATTGGGCGGAACTGTCAAGTGCGCCATGGCATCTGCGGGTGCCAAGCCAAACGTCAGACTGGCAAGACCGGTGGCGGTTTGCCCATAGCCGTAGCCGCGGGTGTCACCCATCAGGGCCATGCTCAGGTCGGCAATCGTCCCATCGTTGCAGCGCAGGTCGACAGTGCCCATGGTCGTTCCGGTGTAGCGAAAGCGGCCAACACAACTGGTCAGTGGCGTTTTGCCGGGAACCGTTTCGAGCCGCAAAGTGACAGTTCCCGTGTGGCTGGGAAACAATTCCATCTCACCCACCAGCAGTTGCCCGTTCACGATGGCATGGGCAACCACTTTGGAAGCCAGAAGCCTTTGCCCCCGGTCATTGAGGCCCGCGCACCCACTTAAATGCCCAAAAACTGCGCTGGCAACCAGCGCAATGCACACCATTTTTTGTTTCACCGCCAACTCCTTTCAAGACACGACGCAGCAGCACAGTTCACCGCCGGTGTACCATCTTAGCCAGATTTATCGCTTTGAAGGCTCGGTGAAGACCGGCGTAGCCCTCTTGGCAACTGGTTCCCACCACCCACACTGTTTCGCCCATGAGCCAAGACGTTGACACACCCCCCCCCGTAAGCCGGATGCCCCTCAAAGCGCTGGGCCTGCGCACTGGTATGGCCCTTCAAACCCGCCGACTGGTGGAAGGTGCGACCAAGAAAGAATCGCAATTTTTTGGAGCGATTGAAAGCAAGGGCGTCATGGTGGGCCCCATGGGCGCCGAAGGCGTCAAAACGGAACTTGAAGAGGGCGAAATCTGCGTGGTACGGGGCTTCACTGGTCAGTACGAGTTTTCGTTCCTGAGCAAAGTGCTGCAAACTTTTCAAAAACCCTTTGCCTATGCCCTGCTGGCCTACCCGGCGCAGGTGGATGCCACACTGGTGCGCCAGTCCATGCGCACCAAGACCTCGTGGCCAACTACGGTGCAGGTTCCTGCCAAAAACGACGCTCCTGAAACCAGTCCGATGACGGCAACATTGGTGGATATCAGCATGCAGGGCGCCATGATCAAAACCGAGTCGGCACTTTCCACGGTCGGTGACAAGGTAAACCTGTGCATCGCGATGAACTTTGACAATGCCCCCGCCCCATTGAACGTTGTGGCCAGCATTTGCCACAACAACCGGTCGCTAAAGGACGACAACTTTTACATTGGCCTGGCGTTTACCAACCTCACCCAGCAAGACAAACTGTTGTTGAACTTTGCAACGCAGGCGCCCCAAGCCCTATAGGACGGGTTTGGCGTAGCTCTCCAACCCAACCACACCAATTTTTTGCAGGCCCTGGCGCTGCGCCGCGGTCAGAATTGATGCGACGGTGTCGTACTTTGCCTTGGGGTCAGCACGGACGTGAATTTCGGGTGCGGGCGCTTGTTGTGCCGCGGCTTGCAGCAGCAACTCCAGTGCCGCCCGGTCTACCACCCGTTCCCCATTCCACTGGATCTGGTTCCCGGCGGACACTTCCACCTGAACAACCAATGGCTTGGGAGCATCGGGCGGTGGCAAGCCGCCAGGCAAATCCATGCTCACCGAGTGCAGGCGGATTGGAATAGTGATGATGAGCATCACCAGCAGCACCAGCAGCACGTCAATCAAGGGCGTCGTATTCATGCTGGGCGCTGCATCGCCATCGTCAGCGTCTTCATCCGTGAATTCAATCGCCATGGTGCGGGGCTTTCAGGGTGAAACCGGTGGTTCGGTCAGGAAACCGATACGGGCAATGCCCGCCACCTGGCAGGCATAGACCACTTTGGCCACCGCAGCAAAGTCAGAATGGGCATCGGCCCGGATATGCACCTCGGGCTGTGGCTTTTGGGCCGCAATCCTGGCAAGCCGCTGCTGCAAGATCTCACCGCTGGCCAACTTGGCATCAAACCAATAGGTCGCTCCAACCGCATCCACCGACACAATGACGGTCTGCGGCAATGCCTGGCGCAACTGGTTGCTTTCGCGCGGCAGGTTGACGGCGACTGCGGCGTTCACCACCGGAATGGTGATCAGGAAGATGATCAGCAAGACCAGCATCACATCCACCAGCGGCGTGGTGTTGATTTCGGACAGCATGCCGTCGTCGGCATCCGCAGCTCCCATGCCTACGTCAAAGGAATCGAAATCGATAGCCATGGCTCAGCTGTTCGCTTTGGCGGCTTTACCCATGCGTTGGCTCTTGTCAATTTCAATCAGCAGCAGGGTATGCAAATCCGAGCCGAACCCTTTGGCGCTGTGCAGGGCCACACGGTTGCGGCGTACCAGCCAGTTGTAGCCCAGCACCGCCGGCACCGCCACCGCAAGGCCCAGCGCCGTCATGATGAGTGCTTCGCCCACAGGGCCTGCCACTTTGTCGATGGAGGCCTGGCCAGTCGAACCAATGGTGACCAGCGCGTTGTAAATGCCCCAAACCGTGCCAAACAGGCCGACAAACGGAGCAGTCGACCCCACCGTTGCAAGCACCGACAGGCCCGACTGCATGCGCATTTGCAAGGTGGCGACATTGCGCACAATATCCTGGGTCAACCAGGTTCCTACATCGACCTGCCCGGACAGGCTTTCGTACTTGCGCAGGGCATCCATCGCTGAATCCACCAGGACCCTAAAAGGACTGTCCTTGGCCAGGGCTGTAGCGCCTTTTTGCAGCGAGTCGGCATTGGCAAAAGCTTCCCGCGCCGAAAGAGCCTGCACCGCCTGGCGACGCTGTTCCAGCCACTTGGCAACAATGACGTACCAGCTCAGCAATGACATCAGTGCCAGCAAAAACAGGGTGGTTCGCGCCACCCAATCACCCTGCGCCCACACCACACGCAGGCCATAGGGATTGGAGGCGCTGCCCGCAACCACTGGGCTATTGACAATGGCAGGCGGCTCAGCTGCATTCACCGCGGACGCAGACATGACTGCGCTTGCGGGCGCGCCTGGCGATTGGGCAAACGCCGGCAGACTAAAAATGCAGGCCATTGTTAAGGTACTGGCTGAGACAAACGCCCTCCACCGTCCCGCTGTCCGGGAACGTGGTTTGTACGAAGTAATTGCATTCATTGGCAACATTCCTGTGAAGTAATTATTTGCATTTGCCGGCAGCCGCCTTATAGGCGATCAGTGGCGCGGCCAGCAGGCCACCTGCCTGGTTTGCAGCAAGGCAATCAGGCTTTTCGGCAGCATCGACTGAGTCTGCAAATTTGTCCCGACGCCCACCTGGATTCAACTGCTCGTTCGCCATCTCGGAAAAACTCTTCTGGCGCGGACGCTTTTCCATGTAGTTCGGATATATCAAACCCGAACCACCCGGTGGTGCGGGTACCGCAGCGCCCCCCCCACCCGGAAGTGCCACGGACGGATTGGGGACCGCTGCAACGGGCTTCTCGGCCGGCGTAATAGCCATTGCCCGTACCGACGCCGCCACTGGAGCTGGAGCTGGAGCTGGAGCTGGAGCTGGAGCTGGAGCTGGAGCTGGAGCTGGAGCTGGAGCTGGAGCGGGTAGGGGTACCGGTACCGGGACTGGAATTGGGGCTGGTTCTGGCAATGGCACAGGTATCGGCGCCGACTCCGGAATCGGCAGTGGAAGCTGAACAGGAGGTGGCTCCGCAACAGCAATCGGCGCAGACTCCTTCACAACAGGCACATGGCGGATTTGCGGCTCAGGCGCTTCCACAAAGGGTGCCTGCACTTTTTCAGTCGGACGCTCCATCGGTTTGACAGGTGTGACCGCCGCTGGCGCCGTAACTGATGGAGCAATGGTGATGGGGTCGCGCACAGAGCGGACAGTGTGTTTACTAGCAGGTGCCTTCACGGCGGTTGGGGCAGGGGCAGGTTCGGATATAGGGGTAAAAGGTGTGAACACCTGGTAGACGGCGTCACGGGTCACCTGCAACGCGGGGGTTGACTGAAAGGCAATCCAAAGCATGCCGATGTGAATGAAAACCACGGTTGTGAGCGCGGGCAGCGACAGGCGCTCCTGACGCAATGCTCTTTCAGCCTGGGGATCAATCATCAAGGTAGGGTGTGGGCAAGCCGCATTCGAGACACTGTAACGTCAAATTCCGTACGTCCCAAGAAAAATGCACCTGCCGGAACGGGGCTGTAAGAGGTTTTGTATAAACGGTCTATTGACAGGAAATTTGCCAATTGCATGGCGTCAAGCTGGCAAACGTAACCACCTGGATACCGCGCTTGCGGTCGTTGGCGATGGGTTGCTGCGCAGCTTCGACCCAAACCACTACGCCCAATCGGCCAAAAGCATGTTGACGCACGAATACCTCTGCTCTGACCAGGGGCTATTTCGGAGATAGCGGCGTAGGTACAGTTGGCGCGAAGGATTTTTCCTCTTTCTCCACCGCATCTTCCCATGCAGCCCAATCAGTTTGACCACCATGACCTTCAATGACTTCGTGAGAAGTTTCCCAGCGGTCTTCCCACTCGACCCTGAAAGCCTCAAGGCGGCTTTCATTTGGCGCGACAGCAACTGGAGCGGGAGGCACAGGTTCAGGTGTTGGCGATGTTACCGGTGCTACAGCAGCCTTGTTGCGATTGAACAGTTTATTAAACATTGCGGTGCAATATTAGCAGCGAATAATGACCGCTGCGACAGAGCGGCTTCTATGACTAGTCCAAGTTGCAATACGTTACAAAACTATGTACCAGGGGCTACGCAGGGGAGACACGGAGCACAAATAGAAAGAGCTTGTACTGATTTAGTAGCAAGCTCTTCAACATTTACTTGGGGTGGCTGATGGGGCTCGAACCCACGACAACAGGAATCACAATTCTAGTACACAAACCAATGCTGGTGCGGGTTACAGCCCTGCCCGTGGGAAATTTTATAGCAGTTTTCATTGCGTGTTTATAACCTTTCTGGATGTCTCTTTCCCATGAAGCGCCCACTAAGAACGGGCTCTGATGGCATACATTTTTGCTATCCAGAATGCCGCCCACAACGATCTGCATCGCTGGTGAACCCAAGCTAACCGTCATTCAGTTTCCGCGCCAGATCCAAGCTGAATCAGCAACTTATTTCCACAGGTTTCTGAAATCATCCAACTCAGCGTGGCCGAATTGGAGGCTCCAATTTGTTCAGATTTTTGCAACGGAATCATGAATATCCAGGAAAGAACGGACAAGCAACGGAACCGCCAGGGCAATTTTCTGTCGCTTTGTTGCGTGAAAAAGTATTGCGGTGCCATTCCGGCCTGCGCCATTGTCACAGGTGCACCACATTCAACCTGTCACCAAGCACAGACTGAGCCACGGGAACAAGATGTTCATGGTGGGTCAGAAAAATCACCTGCGTTTTAACTGACAAGTTTGCCAAGGCCTGAAGGCCAGCCTTCGCCCGTCCATCGTCATAGTTGATAAAAAGATCATCTGCAATAAATGGCAGGGCAACGGTCTGCTCAAGGTGCAGTTCCAAAGCTGATAGGCGCAGGGCTAAGTACAGTTGGTCACGGGTGCCCTCACTCATACCGTCAATATCTACAAGACCGCCAGAAGCACGCTGACCTGACAACTTCAATGGTTCGCTCTCATAGTCAACTATGAGCTTGTTGAACGCGCCTTGGGTTAGCCCTGAAAAAACGTCACTGGCCCGTGACAACATAGGACCTTGCTTAGTTTCCCGGAACTTTTCAATCGACCACCGCAACAACTTGGCAGCGGTGAAGACTTTAATAAAGCGCTCCAATACGTTTGCCATCTTTGCCAGCGCTTCCTGGCGTTTTGCCTCGGCACGTGCAGCTTCGTCTTGCCCGGCAATCTTTCCAAGGGTTGCATTGGCAGAAGTCAATTCGCCAGAAAGTCGGTTTTGCTTCTCAACCACCTCATCGGTTTGGTGCTTGTTCTCCGCAAGGTCAGCAGAAACTGCATCAGCTTCAGACGTAGCCAATTCTGCGGTAAGAGCCTCACGATCCAGTCCATCACCTGAACTCAGAAGCTGCTTCAATGATTGTTGCTTATCGGAAGTCAACGCACGCAGTCGGTCAGATTTTCCCACTGCGAGACGCAATTCATCATTGGATGCAGTGGCTGATAAACGGAGCAAGGGTTCGAGGCTTGCATTTGCGTCGGTCATCGTGGCACGGACAGCAGCCTCCCGCTTTTCCAGTTCAATAAGTTCGCCGTTCAAACGTCCCAGCTCTTTAAATGAGGCTGCATGCTGTTTCAACAATGACTCCAACTGCAGGGAGATTTGAGCAGGCAGATCTCCTGCAAAGTCAGGTGCCACATCTGCAGACAACCCCTTTGCCGCTTTGGCAAATGCATCCAGATCGCGTTGCATCATGTCTACGCGGGTCAAGCGAGTTTCCCGAATTTTTTGAAGTTGCAAGTGCATGCGCTCGAAAAGAACCAGTGCTGCCTCAACGGTATCAATACTCGCATCCACAGGTAAAGATGCTTGGGTTAGCCCCTTTTGCATCTCGACTTTCCAGGCATCAACAGCAGCATCAGCCTGCGACACACGATTGAGCAGTTCCGGCAAAGCCGCTTGGGCTCGAATCTTTTGTGTCGATAGAGCGCTACGCCGCTCTTGCAATCTTGCAGCACTACTAACTGATTCGTCAGCCAATCGAATAAGACCTGCAAGGTTCAAGTTTTCCGCATCAGGGTTGATACTCCGCAATGAAACAATCAATGCAGACTTTGCTTCAGAGACATTGGCAACAAAATTTGCCTGTTGGGAAAGTTCTTCCTCCGAGTCTGCTGCTGCAGACAGCGTCCGTTCACGTGCAACTCGCCACTCATTCATTTGCAACAGCGGCATTCCCGATAAACCCAGAGAATCCATTCGGTCTGCCCAGGCCTGATCGAAGGATTGCAGTTGTGTTTCCCCTTCTTGAGCACGATCACTTTGATCAGCCAATTGGAGATCAAGACGCTGCAAGCGGTCTATATTTGCTTGAAGTTCAGTTTCTTCTCGGGCTTTATCATGGCGTTTATCTGCAGCGCCATCTGCATTTGACACGGCCTGTTCATAGTCTGTTGCAACATCCGAAGGCTTGACATTTCCCGCCTTTATGGAATACCAGGTTACGTCCCTTTCACTACGTGCATCCAATACATTTTGCAGAGTGACCGGATGATGCGCCGCCTTGTATTGAGTTATCTCGAGTTGCAAGGCCTTGATTTCCGAATTTATCTCCGACTTACGCCCCAGGCTGGTTGCTACAACCTTTTCCAAGTCGGCTCTGCGCTTCAACAGAGCGGTACATTCATCCTGGCTAGGTGGCAAAACCTTGCATAGGTGATCTGGTGCCAGGCTCCATTTGCCAAGGTCACTCTTCGCTCCATCAAGTTCTCGTTGATGCTTTGCAACTTGAATTTGGAATCGCTTTTCGGTGGCTGCCGTATCACCCAGAGACCGCGTTGAATTCAAGCACTCAACGAGCTCATTAGAGATAGCCGTTTCGGGCAGGAGTGAAATTTCCGCATCAATTGCATTGATCTCATCCTCACGCGTTTTTAGTGCATCTTGAGCTGCGACAAGTGTTTGAGTCAGAGTACCGTGCCTTCGAACAAGCCCCGCCAGGGCCGAACGGACGAGCGCTACAGGCAGGCGTTGTTCGGTTGCATCTTCGTTTTCATGCGGCCACGCCAACTGCCTGGCTGATTCTTGGACGTCCTGCCACAAAACCCGAATTTCCCCCTCACGCTTAGCCATGTCACTTTCATGGTTTCGCAACTGTTGCCGCGTTGCTGAAAGTGACTCAATATCCGCTTCCCGCGCCAATATTGCGTTATCTGGATGCAATTCTGAAATTTTCTGATTTATGTCAGCAATCTGCTTGGCATACAAAGCGCCGGACTGGGCTGCAATAGCCAAGTCATGCTCAGCACGAGCCAACTGCTCAGCGGAATTGGCTGGAAGATCCACAACGGCTCCCAACTCACTTAGGGCATGCTCCACCTCTTGAAGGGTAGCCAACATAGGTGCAATTCGACGCACTCGTTCCAGCCGAAACCGATCTTGCGCCAGCGCATCGTATTGACTGCGAGCCTCCTTCAATCGATCTTCAATGGCATCAACTGCGTTGCGTGCTTCCTGCCAATCTTTGGTGCGCACAGTGGCATTCTTTAGGGCAGCTTCGGCTTGTTCAAGCTCGGTGACAGCAATGTAATACTCGCGCTTGTCAGACTTTCGTGCGGCCCACAGTCCATCAGCTTCAGCTTCCAACTTGTCACGGATGGTTCCCAGGCTTCCGACGCCGGCCGCAGCTTGAAATAGGATTTGCCCCACATCGTTGGACGCACTTAGAACTTATCCGTAAATAAAGGATAATGGCTTTCCATGCGCAATGTCTGTGTGTGGAGGGAAAATGGCAAAAGCGAAAGCATGGGAAGTCACCGATGAATTTTGGAGCCGCGTTGAGCCACTG
>CAJAVE010000260.1 GCA_903945325.1 uncultured beta proteobacterium
AACGTGGAAACATCAAGCTGCATCACCAATGCGCTGTACGGCGCACTGGGCGTAATGGCGGCCAGCCAGTGCACGATGAACAACTTCACCTTTGGCAATGCGCGCTACCAGTATTACGAAACCATCAGCGGCGGCAGTGGTGCGGGTGCGCTGATCGACAACGCAGGCCAGGTGGTGGGTGGCTTTAACGGAACCAGTGTCGTGCAAACCCACATGACGAATTCACGACTGACAGACCCCGAAATTTTTGAATTCCGCTTCCCGGCGCGGCTGGAGAGTTATGCGATTCGCCAGGGTTCTGGCGGGGCGGGACACTGGCACGGTGGTGACGGTGGCGTGCGCCGCGTGCGCTTTCTGGAACCGATGACTGCCAGCATTTTGTCCAACGGCCGCATCCATGGGGCCTTCGGCATGGCGGGCGGCCAGGGCGGGGAACCGGGCATCAATCGCGTGGTGCGTGTGGATGGCAGCGTGGAAGACTTGGGCCACATTGGCCAGGCAGAGATGCAGGCGGGTGATGTATTCGAGATCCACACACCCGGGGGTGGTGGGTACGGAGCGCCCGAGGCAGTGGAACATCCAATCACCGGGGTTGTGAGAGCGGTCTGACGGATGACCCGCTGTAGGGGGGGCAAGCTGCAGGCCTGGTTTGATGCGCTGGCGCCTGTCCCGCTAGTGTGGTGTTCGACTCTTGAGAAAACTTAATACGATTCCCTGGTTCCAATGCTTTACTACAGTTTGCATTGGAGTGAGAAATTGCGAGTTGCCACGACAATTTTGTTGACGAATGAACAGGAGCGCGAGCTGACCCGGCTGGCGCGTTCCAAGCGCACCAGCGTCAGGTTGACTCAGCGCGCTCAGATCGTTCTGCTGGCCGCGCAGGGCCTGCAGAACAAGGACATCGCCGAGCAACTGGGCATCGGGCGCGTGCAGGTCGCGCGCTGGCGTGAGCGCTATCTGGAGTGCGGCTTGCCAGGCATTGTGCGTGATTTGCCACGCGGTGCGCCGCCGGTGAAGGTGGACGTGGCCAAGCTGGTGGAGATGACCACGCAAACCACGCCCGAGGCCGCCACGCACTGGAGCACGCGCAAGATGGGCGCGGCGCTGGGAGTCAGCGCCAGCACGGTCATGCGGCATTGGCAGGCCCACGGTCTGAAGCCTCACATCGTTCGCGGCTTCAAGGTCTCGCGTGACCCCAAGTTCGTCGAAAAGCTCGAAGACATCGTGGGCCTGTACATGTCGCCGCACGAGCACGCGTTGGTGCTGTGCTGTGACGAGAAGAGCCAGGTGCAGGCGCTGGACCGCACCCAGCCTGGGCTGCCACTGAAGAAGGGGCGAGCGGCCACCATGACACACGACTACAAGCGCAACGGCACGACCACACTGTTCGCCGCCCTCAACGTTCTTGATGGGCAGGTCATCGGCCAATGCCAGCAGCGTCACGCGCACGTTGAGTGGCTGAAGTTCCTGCGCCAGATTGATCGGCAGACGCCCAAGGACAAGACGCTGCACCTGATCGCCGACAACTACGCCACACACAAGCACCCTACGGTGCAGGCGTGGCTGGACAAACATCCGCGATTCAACATGCACTTCACACCGACCTCAGCGTCGTGGCTGAACATGGTCGAGCGGTTCTTTCGCGACATCACCGTCAATCGGCTGCGCCGCGGCGTGTTCACCGGCGTGTCGGATTTGGTCGCCGCCATTGATGAGTACGTTGCCCACCACAACACCAAACCTTAGTCGTTCATCTGGACCAAGAGCGCTGCCGACATCCTGCAGAAGGTCATTCGCGCCAACAACCGCTTAAGTTCCAAACAGAATGCAACACTACACTAGTCGTTTAAGGACAAATCGGGCTGTAGCCCTCGCGAAATGTGCGCGACCAGCTATCAATTCAGGAGTGACAAGGCTGCCCGCTGACAGCAGAGAAATCCATAAAACTGGATGTAAACCCAGTACCATCAGGCACCCAGCCCACGCTGGCACTGCCCCATGCCCGCCACCGCACGCCCAACGCAAGCGCATTCTCATG
>CAJAVE010000261.1 GCA_903945325.1 uncultured beta proteobacterium
AACATTTCATTGCAGGCCAGCATGGGCGCAGTGGACCTGCAAGCGCCACTGGCGGTAGGTGCCGGCAATGTGACCGTAGTGGCGGCCAAGACCTTCACCCAGGGTGTGGATGGCGATATCTACACGGCCGGTGGAGGCAGCCTGGATGTCCGTGCAGGCACCATCACGATGGCAGACGGCGCGAGCGGTACAACAACCAATGGCAACATTCGCTATGCGGCTGTTGGCAAATTGACGCTGGGTGCACTCAGCAGCAACGCGAACGTCAGTCTGTCGGCCTTGAATGTGGTCGATGCAGGCGCAGGCGATACGGACACTCTCAACATCACGGCCTTTGGATTGGATGTCGTCATTACAGGCTCCAGTGCCGGCGATGGTTTTGGCAGTGTTGACAATGCAATAGAGACCAACGTTGCGCAACTCTCGGGTAGTGTCGCCAGCGCGGGTGGACTGGTTATTGCGCAAAGCAACTCGATCACGCTGGGTACCTTGAGCAGTACGGGTAACCTGATTGTTAGTACCCAGGCGGGTGGCATTACCACCCTGGCGGGCGCTGCGATCACTGTGGCGGGCGACCTTTTGTTGAACGCAGGTGGTTCGGACAGCGATATAAAACTGGGAGCTGACCTCAAAAATACCAAAGGCAACATCAGCCTTTTCGCCAGCGGAAGCATCGTTCAGAGTGCCAATATCACGTCAACCGCACCCGGTAAAACGGTGGAGATGGAGGCGGTGACAGGCACTGTCAAGATGGCCGACGGCACGTTGCTGCGGACTGAAGGCGGCAATGTGCGGGTTAAGGCTTCAGGCTCTATCACGCTCGGGCAGATCGATACGCGGCTGGGATTGGTCAGGGCGCCAGGTACCGCGGGTCAGGAGGCATGGGGCTTGGTCAGTTTACTGACACCAAACGGCAGCATTGTTGATAACGCTACGGAGGCGGGCAATGGGATCGATGTGTATGCCAAGGCATTGCGTATTGAGGCTGCACTGGGGGCAGGCGAGGGCGCAAACCACATCGAATCCGAAATCATCACGCTCAGCGCCAGTGTGGGCTTGGATGGGGTGTTCCTGACGGATGCGACGTCACTGACCGTTGGGCAGACCCAGGAAGTGGTCACACAGCGCGTCGCTAACGATGCAACTAACTCGGTATCCGCTACCACTGATCCGGTGCAGTCGGACGTGGCCAGTGCGGGTGCCGTCGTGTTGCGAACCCTGGCAGGCAACTTGACCATTGCGGCAAGTCAGTCGGACACCAGTGGTGCGGTGCGTGCGGGTGGCAACCTTCTGTTGCAAGCGGGTGCAGATACGGCTAACGGGGATAGCGACATCCTGTTGAACGCCATTGTTCGCAGCGCATCGGGCAATATCAGTGTCAATGCAAGTCGGAGCATTCTGCAAAACGCCAATGTTTGGACGGGCGGTAACGCAAGCACGATCGACTTCCAGGCAGGTTCGAACATTCAGCAGTCGCAAGACACTGAAACATCCACCGTTTCCATCACAAGCAATAACGGCAACGTCAATCTTTTTGCAGGCGGAAGCATCACGCTTGAAACCGTCGCGGCAGGCAGTGGCAGCGTTCGCATGGTTGCTGGAGGAAGCATTGTGGATGGCGATGCGCAGGCCGATGTCCAGGTCGATCTAACGGCCACCGGTCTGCAAATGGTTGCGGGCCTCGGGGGGGGTGTTGGTCAGGCATCCAACCCCCTGGAAGTGAGCGTGGGTGTAATTGCCGCGCGTGCAGGTCGGGGCGGCGTCTACGTGCTGGAGACTGATGCAATATCGGTTGACGCGGTGAACGTTTCGGTGCAGCGGGTCGATTTTGGCGCCAATACAACGGTGCAGGGCTTCCTTCTGGACGATTTGCGCACCAGCGAGGCCGGCAATATCGTACTGGTGGCTCGGGACGGCGGCATCTTGCTCAGTGACGGATTGGGCTCGACGCTTTTGGACAATACGGCTGTTCTGGCCGACGGCGGCAACGTTTTGCTGGATGCGCAAGGGCCTAATTCGGACCTGGTCGCTACGGCCTACGTATCGAGTAAGTCTGGCGACATCACGATGCGCGCAGGGCGTGAACTCCTGTTGGGCACAGGCACGACACCGGCAAACGTAACGACTTCAGGCACCGGAACCATAGAACTGTTGGCGACCAGGGGATCGGTCACGATGCTGGGAACCAGTGGAGTAGGTGCCGCTGGCTCTTCGGTCCGTTTGGCTGCCGGTGGGAATGTTGTCCTGGGCAACGTGTCAGCGACGTTTGCGTCGATCAAGGCTGATGCAGGTTCTATCAGCAGCGCCGCGGCAAGCACGACCAATGTAACTTCACTAATGCTTCGTCTGGAGGCCGGGCAGTCGATAGGTACCGAAGATCGGAAACTGACCACGGCAGTGGTCGCGATGAGTGCGTTGGCGCGCGGCGCTGGCCAATCGGGTATTTACATCAGTGACATTGATGATGTGAGTGGTACCTCAGTCGGTGTGAGTGTCCAGGAGGTCACTGTCACCGGCGAAACGGTGCCAGTCGATGATGCAGTGCAGTCGGACCTGACGTCCACTGGCAATGGAAACATTGTGCTGCTCTCCCAGCGCGGCAGTGTGACGCTGCAAGACGGTGATGCCAACGGCACCGCCATGAGCGCTGGTGGTAGTGGCAATATCCTTGTTCAGACGCTGGTTAACAGCGGGAACATCACGGTAAACGGTGATGTTGTCAGCGGGAATGGACAGATTACCCTGCTCTCAGGGGGAAGTACGACATTTGCCCCGAATGCAGATGTTCGTACGGATGCTTCGGTCACGATCAAGGCGAGCACCGGCGATGTATTGATGTCGAAGTCAACCATTGCAGGAGGCTCGGGTGTCATCACTGTCAATGCGGGTGGAAAGATTGTGGTCGGTGTTGTGGAAAGCACCGCTCCAATTTCCATTGATGCAAGTGGACGCAATGAAGTGGCTTTCGGCACCGCGACGAGCTGGACTGGTCAAGCCTTCACGGGTGCCAGTCAGAACGTGGAAATTACCATCGCTGCGGCAAACCTGGATCGGGGTGCTGGCAGTATTGCGGAGCGTTTGCAGCGTGCGTATCTCTTGGGAAGCCCTGGAGAGCAGCCTTTGATTTCTGGGCTGAGTACATTTAGCCAGGACTCCTTTGAGTACTGGGTCAATACGCTGAGCCTGTAGGGACGACAATGGGAATGAGAGCTTAGTTTGAACAGGGCATTGACAAGTCAAGTGAATTATTTTCCGGATAAATCAGTCGAGGAGAATCAGCGCTTTCACAAAATTCTGGAAGAGGTCAATGCCCACCTGGAATATGTGTTGCTGAACAAATTCAAGATGTCGGATCTGGTCAATCCGGAACATTCACTTGGCACTGGGCATGTGGTCATTCGGTTTCAGGTTGGGAGTGAGCGCTGGATATTCCGGTCTCCGCTCCATAGCCGTGACCAACTCCGGCGTGCCATGATGGCCTACCGTTTGGTAGGTTCCATGGACCTGATGCCTGAGAAGGTGTATCACGATGGAAAGTGTGTCATCGAGAAAAACGTCGAGGGTCATCCCATGAGTAGTGCGGTGAGTGATGCCGCACTCATTGACCTCGCCCAAAAGCTTGCACGGATGCATGCCATACCTGCATCTTGCTATGGCCCATTGGACTTTGATCTTCAGGGGATCCACGAAAGCGCGGCGGACTACTATTCCAAGCGCCCACCGATCGTTGTGGACCGCTCAGAGGCCGACCTGAGCGAACCGCAAGATCGGCTGCTCAGTGCGGCAGTGGAGCGTGCCAATGCCATTCACCCTGATTTACACGCGTCTAGGGTGTATCTGGGTCATGGTGACCTCTGGCGCAAGAATATATTTGTCAGGCCTGTCGATGTGCGGGTTATTGATTGGGAGCGTATTGGTGCCTATCCGCCAGAATACGATTTGGTCTTCCTCGAACAAGCGGACCTGACGAGTGAGCAACAAGCGCTTTTCATGCACCACTACGGACGAACGGTGAATGCTTCGTTGTTATCTTGGTTTAACCTGCGAAGAACGCTTCTGAATGGGGGCTTGCGGTTGCAGAAGAAGATCGAGCGTTTGCAGCGCCTGGAGTTGGTTTAAATTGAATCCCCATTTGGAAGCCAGTCTTTTTGTCGACGTACCCGGGCTGATCTCGAAGCAGAGGGCACAAGCGCTCGCAGAAGGTCTGCTCCGACACCAGTCTGTTGAGACCGCACGCTTTGATACCCAGGTTCCCACTGCACCGGCGTACTACAACTATTTGCCGTTCATTCGTTTGCTTGTCGAGAGCATTCCGTTGATTGAGACAATTTGTGAAGAAAAGGTTCTGCCGACCTATGCCTACGCTCGTGTATACGGGCATGGGGATGTTTTGGTGCGACACCGGGATCGTGAGGCCTGTGAGCTCAGCGTCACCTTGAATCTTGCAAGCGATGAGCTGTGGCCCATCTGGATGAACAGCCCACGCGGTGAGTCCAAGGCGATATCGATGGAACCTGGAGACGCGGTCATGTACCTTGGCTGTGAGGCAGATCACTGGCGTGAAGCCTTTGTGGGTCAACGTTGTAGTCAGGTTTTTCTGCACTATGTGTTTTCCCACGGAAGCAAGGCGCACTTCTACTTTGACAAAAAAAAGTGAACACGGCATGAGCACAGATTTACTCGACTACGTGGTCGTCATTGAGGACGCCCTGAAAGCAGAGTTTTGTGACCAGGTCGTGGGTGAATACCTTCACTCATCGGAGTGGGAGCTCGCTCAGGTCGGATTTACGGCCACAGTGGTTTCAACGCAGCGCAATGCGCAGGTTATTCAACTGTCGCACAAGGAATCTATCCAGAAAAACAAAGTCACCCGGTCTGCCATTGACCAGACCTTGTTCAAATCTAGTTTGGCAGCCGTGCGGCAGTACCAAAAGGTTTTTCCCCATTGCCGACTGACCGAAGGGGCTGGCTTTCAGTTGCTGCGCTATCAGACTGGTGGTTTCTATCGCACGCATACCGACTCATTTCAGCGCGCCCCCAGGATGCTGGCCTGTTCTTTCGCTTTGAACGATGATTTTGAGGGCGGACGGTGGTCCTTCCTCGGGGGAGCAAAGGAACTCAGTGCACCCAAGGGCTCCGCCGTACTCTTTCCATCGAATTTCATGTTTCCACACGAAATCCAGACGATCACTGCGGGTACACGTTACTCCATCATCACCTGGATGACTTGAAGTGGCCGACATCAAGCCTTTGAAAACCCTAACTGCTCACGCAATTGGGTTTGCAAAAAAGCCAATTGGCGGCGTTGTCGCGTGGCGATTCGCTGCGCATTTTTTTGTGAAACCCACTGCATGGCGTGCACTTTGCTGCGCGTAAGACCGCTTGGTACTGATGCAGAAATGGGCTTCAACCAAAAAGGCATGTATTTCACTATGAGTTCTTCTTCCAGCGAAACGTAAGCCTGGGCGCTGCCCATCGCACCCTGTCGTCCCGCACGCCCAAACAATTGCCAGTCAATACGAGGCGATTCATGGGCCTCAAACATCAGTACTTGCAGGCCACCTGCGGCAGCCACATCAGCCGCTATGTGAATATCGGTGCCTCTTCCGGCCATGTTGGTGGCCACCGTGATGCATTGCCAACCACCTGCCTGGGCTATGATTTCGGCTTCAAAAGCGTGCTCTTTGGCATTCAAAACCGTGCACTGGTAGCCCTTGTCTTTGAGTATGGTGGCAATGTTTTCACTGTCTGTAATTCTGCGCGTGCCCACGAGAACGGGCAGTCTGGCTGCATGGAGCGCTTCTATGCGTTTGACGAAAGCGTCGAGTTTCTGGTCCCGCGTCAAAAAAGTCTGTTTGGGCAGTGTTTGAAGGCGACTCGGTGTATTGGGTGGCACACGTTGTATCAGGAGGCCATAAGTCGTCCACAGTTCCCAGTCCAAGCCATTCAAGGTACCACTGGCTCCACTCAAGCGATGGTAGTGCCGAAAAAATTCCTGGAAGGTCATTCGTGCGGAAATCTTGGTCAATGCAGTCAGGTCAACACCCACCCGGGCCTCTATCGATTGGTGAACGCCGTGACTCCAGGAGCGCCCTGGCATACTTCTTCCGGTGCCTTCATCGACAATGATGACTTCACCATCCTGAATGATGAAGTGTCGGTCCAATTGGTAGACATCCCTTGCAAGTAGTGCCAGACTGAATATGTCTTCGCGCCGAGTCGGTACTTGCCAGTACATCGAAAACGCCGTGGATAAAGCCGCTATACGCTCTTGACCTTCCTCCGTAAAGTGCACCGCATTTCCGGATTTGGTATGAAGCGTGTAGTGGGTCCCGACTATGAGGTCGTCCACAAGGACACGCGCCTTTCTGATGGCATCCAGCATGTTGGACTTGTCTTCTTCAGGGCTGGCGATGATGAGTGGAGTCGTTGCCTCATCGATGAGCACGCCGTCTGCTTCATCAATGATGGCTGCATGAAGGCCCCGCATGACAGGGTGACGGTCGGACATATTGCTGGCCATTCGCCATAGTTTGCGGCGCACGGGGTCGCGCGCTCCATTCACTACCAGATCATCTCTTAGAAAGTCGGCCAGTAACTGTTTGGCAGTGGCGTAGACCACTGAATGCCGATAGCACGATGCGTAGGAATGGGCGGGTGTTTCGTGGGTGATTGCGGCAACCGTGACCCCGCTGGCTCGGTACAGTGGCGTCATCAAAATTGCGTCCCGCTCTGCCAGGTAGTCGTTGGCGGTCACAATGTGCAAGGGTTTGCCGGTCCATGCCATCAGTACTGCGGCCAGGCCGATGGCCAGGGTTTTCCCTTCGCCGGGTGACATCTGTATCAGGGTTCCCTGTGTCATTGCGAGCGCAGCCAATAGTTGCGGAAATGACGCGCGTTGCCGTTGTGTCACGCAGGCAATGCGGGCCACCGTTTCCAGACACATTGTGCGCATTTGAATCGACTGGTCTGATTGCGGTGCAGATTGTGCATGCAGGACCCATGCTCGGGCGGTATGGATGGCTTTTGCGTCAGGCATCGACACATCTGCGGGGTTCTGCGGCAGTCGAAGGTGCAGTTCTTGAACAGCTTTCCACTGTGAATGCCCGGTTACACCCAGATGGTGCATTGCTAGGCGCATCCATCCCTGCAAACTGAACCACGGCGTGAGAGAGGCGTTGCGCGGTGGGTACCAGTGAAAATGGTCGATTGAAGGAATTTGCACCGCATTGGCTGTCATATCGCGTAACGCTTTTGTATGAGTTGCTTGAGTCCGCGGTAGGCCTGCGTGGCAAGCGGTTGCGAGTCCAAGCGTATGCGGACCGTTCCGGTCAGTCCGTGAAGCGTCGTTATCTCTGGGAATGCAGCGTGCGGCAGGTCAACCCTCAGCATATAGAAACTCTCGCGCGTTTTGTCACCTACCGGGTCATTCGTACTCACCGCAAGGTCGCCGCCGCCCATCCACCCCAGGGCCACGGACGGAAGGCGATTGCTTTGAATCGGGACAATGACAGGGTGATGGAGTTGAACGGTGACGTCTGCTTGTCCGGTCAGACGAAGTTCACATACTTCAATAGGCTTTTTAAAGAGATAGTCGGCACTCTCTTGCGGGATCGCAGCCAGGAAACTGAAATTGCGCCTGTCGACTATTTCGCCGAGTGTGTGTCCTTTTTGCAGCCATGTACCTTGCAATTCGTGCAGGTCGGGAGCGACCCATTCACCATCTTGTTGCGCTACAAGCTCGAGCTTGCTGATTTGGTCTTTCACTTCGGCAATACGATCTGTCAAGGTTTGAATTTGTTGCTGAATGGCGCTCAATTCATTGTGGGATCGATGGAGTGCCAGTCGGTACTGTAGGCTGACCTCCTGCGCTGCCCGTTCAATCATGATCAACTCCTGAATGAGGTCAGGGTTTTTCAAGCTTGCGATGCGTTGTCCAGCGCGAACCGCATCACCGTGGTGTACCCACACCTGATCTAGTCTTCCAGGCGCTTGAGCGTACAGGTAATTGGAGTCTCTAGCCTGCAGTACACCCTTTGCCATAATGGACGAGCGAATTGGAAGCAGCCCAATCAATACAACGAGAACGACTGTGATACTCGCAACCGTCACAAGTGCTCGTTGCCGGTTTGCCTGTATTGTCTGGCTATTCAAGTGTTTGACAAATTGGTATGCCGGGAGTCCGAATTTGCCATACAAGGTCATGATGAGTACCGTCAAACCCAAAGGCAGCCATTGGTCCATGAGAAACAGGCTAATGCCAAAGGTTACAAACAACAAATAGGCAAAACTCAGAAAACCGTAGGCCGTGAGCCAATACCATTCCTGGCGATCAGTGGCCTTGCTTTGCGCGGTGGCTGTACCAAGAATATATCGGTCCCCAAAGTACTTCCATTGTTGCTGGGCGCGCTGGTACAGGTTGGGAATCTCAATCGTATCGCTCAGCATGTAGTAGGCGTCAAAGCGAAGCAGAGGGTTACCGTTGAACAGGATACTCGACACCGACCCAATCAACATCACGTTGAACGCCAGGCTGTTCATGAGGCCCGGTCCAGTGTGAGTCCATACTATGGCACCGACTGCCGCAAAGAAAAATTCGACCGCCATGCCCGCAAAGCTGACATAGACCCGGTGCCATTTATTGGAAAAGCCCCAACTACTGCTGGCGTCTACATACGGCAATGGTGTCATCAACAGGAACATGACGCCGACCATGCGAACCTCACCGCCAAAGCGCTTGCAGACAAATGCGTGTCCTGCTTCGTGGAACAGCTTGAGCAGCGTCAAGCAGAGGTAGAGCCACGGCAAGTTTGCAACCGACAGGATTCCCTGCGTCTGGTCAACTAACGCGGTGCTGTTCTCAAAGGCCGCTGTGGCGCCCCAAATAACTGTCAACAGCCATATCAACCCAGCCACTGGACCTGTCATCGCCCGTATGAACGGACCAGCGGTGTCAAGCATCGCATTGGGGTTCCAGAGCGGTACCCGGATATACAGGAATGACGCAAACTTCCCCAGGAGTTCCTTATTTTTTTGCTTCTTGTAGCGTTCAACGATTGCTGCGCTGTCCGACTGTTCCAGGGTATAGAGGAGGTTGGACATGTGCAACTGAGAAAGAATCTGGATCACTTCTTCCTGACTCGGCGCGTCCCCGGGGTGCTGATCAACGAAATTTTCCCAAACGCTTTCCACCGTCTCGTTGACGGACAGTTTGCGAATGAAATCGCAAGCTTGTTTTGACACGCGAAAGTAGCGTTGTGTAAAGGTGTCCTGCAATACATGCCACTCCCGCCCTCTGTAGACTTGAGCACTGATCTCCACGCTGGGCAGCAATGCGACACGCAGTTCGCAAACCCTGAACCAGGCATCACTGAAGATGGTGGACGCCATGCTCCTCCCCTGTGAGTTTCGCTACCACCACAACAGCAGTCGCAAGTTGTCTACCAGGCGGTGGGTCAATATCCAGAAAATATTTTTGTCGCCCACGTCAATGCGAGCCAGGCCGGTCATACCGGGTCGCCACCAGGCTTGCGGTGATTCCAGCATTTCGGCAGTAATCATGAACTGATTTCCCTCTTGCCCCTTGACCTGCGCGACTGGAATCACGGAGCTAATCCGTATTGGAATGTTGTAGTCCGTGTGGCTCAACAGTGCCACTTCCCCCCTGGCTCCAGCGTAAATATGGCGCATTTGCCGTTCAGCGACCATGAGGGTTACGTATAGGCCCTCGACTTTTGCGATCTTGAAGATCTTGTCGCCCTTTTTGACCGGCGCTCCCAGCAGGTCTTTGCGTTCCCCTTCGACAATGACACCTTCAAAAGGTGCCTTGCCGTTGGCATGTTGCAGGTAAGCCTGCAAGCGGTTTGCCTTGGCGGTGGATTGGTCCATTCGCGCCTGCGCAATTTCGGTTTCGGCGAGTTTGCCGTCTGCTCGGTGCTTGTTGACTTCTGTTTCCAGCTTGCTGATTTCAGCCAGAACTTCCGCCCGCTGTTGATCCAGATCCCGGGTGTCAAGACTAACCAGCACCGAGCCCTCCTTGACGAGATCTCCGGCCGTTGCGAAGACCTGGTCGATGCGGCCATCAAATTGAGCACTGATGACCCGTGTCGCTTCTGTGTTGATTTGTGCACTGGCTTCCACCCGGTAGTGCCACGTACCGAACGTTGCATAGAGGAGCAGGACTAAAAGGACCACAGACGCCAGTTTGATCATGCTGTGATCCGGACCAAACATGCGTTGCGAAAGGCGTTGCATGAAAATGCGTGACCGTGATAGCAGAGGAAGGGAACGGTTCCGCAGGTCCTCGAGCCTTGGCTGAATCAGCTCCAGCGCAAGTTGCAGTTGGGTCAGATCACGTCCAGCTTCGTTGCCACGAAACGCGAGTAGCACCACGGCGTGGACGATGCCCTGAACATCCTGAATCGGCACGGAAGCAACGCTTTGAGCTCCGGTATCCGCAGCGAAGTCTGCCAGCGCCGCAAAGGCGTAAGACTCTTGCGCGTTGGACGCCCACCAAACCGCATGGCCTTGGGTCAATGCCGGCAGATACGCATTCTCAATAAGCATGCTTTGACGCGAGTTGCGCTCAAATCTGTCCAGATGACTGACAGCCATTGCCTTCACTTGCCCCGATTCAACCCAGCCAATGCTGGCCTGCAGCAGCTCCCACTCAGCCGTGAGTCCGTTGCAAAGCGTGAGGCAGGCCGAATCGAACTTGGCCTGTTGCATAGTCTGCGAGGCCAATCCGAGCATCGCCGCCAGTTCATCGTCTAGTGGCAAAGTAGTTGACGCTGACTGACGACCCAGGTCGCTGCATAGTAGAGCACGCAATGTCAACTCATTGAGCTGGGCGCGCTCCTGCATTCGGATGTTCAAAAGCAAAAAGTGACCTGGCAATCCCTGTAGCAACACCACCAGGACCAACCAGGTTGTTCCGTCAGTGGTTTGGGCTGGCGCATGCGCGAAACCGTTGACTGAGGCGGCTTCAAACAAATTAATGGTTGACGGCAGGGCTTGAAATGGTGTCCAGCCCGAGTCATCAGATGCTCTGCCCAGCATTTCGCTGCTTTGTGATCCCGACTGGGATCGCACGACCGCCGAATGGCTGGCCTTACAAAGCTGACGCATGAGTTCAGCGTACTTGTCCCAATCCATTTCTGCAATCGTCATTTTCAAAACCGAGTGCAACTGAAGGATCAGGGCTCGAACGTCCGATGTGGACGATTGAACGATTGAACCCGGCACCGTAGACGACGGAAATGTGGAAGTCACTGCTGGAAGACTCTAAAACACTACCCTCACGCCCACTAGCGTGCGGTTGATTGGGAGGGGACTTGAATGCTCCCCTTGATGCCGGGCTTGAAACCCAACTGACTGTTGGAAAAGGTGATTCGCACCTCCACCAATCCACTTGCCGCATCAGCTACAGGTGAAATGAACGTCACCTTGCCAGTGGCTTGCGTCATTGCCCCACCCGCCTCCAGTGCTATGGATTGCGTCTGGCCAATTCTCAGGGCACTGATTTCAACGTAGGGAATTGCCACATGGAGAACGGCAGTAGAGGGGTCCACCAGCAATGCAATCGGATCACCTGGCTTGGCCCATTCGCCAACTTGTGGAAATATTTTCGTAACGAATCCACTGACCGGGGCTGTAATTTGCCTCTGCAAGCGTTCACGCTCTGCAGTTTCATAGTCCAGACGTTCCCGCTTTTTTTGTGACTTCAATTGCTCCAGTCGGCCTTTTGAACTCACATATTCGGCGTCAAGACGCAATAATTCGTCTTTACTAACGGAACCTGTTGTCTTGAAAATCGACTTGGCATCCTCAAGCAATGTCCCCAGGATTTCGGTTCGTTCCCGCGCGGAGGTTAACTCACTCAGGT
>CAJAVE010000262.1 GCA_903945325.1 uncultured beta proteobacterium
TATTCTGGGTTTGGGGGCTTTCTACAGTCTTTCCACGGGCATGGGACTGTCAGCCTTTGGTGCCATCACCGTGTTTGGTTTGGTCGTGGCCGGCTTCATGTGGGTCATCAAACGCTGGCACGAGCGCAACTGCCGCGACCATGCTGCCGACATTGCGCATCTGCTGGAAGTAGCCCGCCACGACAACCTGCACGGCTAGCCTGGGCCAGCACGAAATTGGATCTGGTGCTATCGTGTGCGTCCCGATCCATGCCCTTGGCAAAAAGCTATGACCACTGTTTACGACTTTGAAGCCCTTTCCATCTCCGGTAAGCCTGTTTCGCTCGCACAGTTCAAAGGCAAGCCCCTGTTGATCGTCAACACCGCCAGCGCCTGTGGTTTTACGCCGCAGTTTGCTGGACTGGAGGAGCTTCATAGCACCTATGAAAAGAAGGGATTGGTCGTACTGGGTTTTCCTTGCAACCAGTTTGGCGCACAGGACAAGGGTGCGAACGAAGAAATCGCCGAGTTTTGCCAGATCAACTACGGGGTGACTTTCCCCATGATGGCCAAGATCGACGTCAACGGCAGCGACGCCCATCCGCTGTACCAGTGGCTGTGTAGTGAGGCACCGGGCTTGCTGGGCTCCAAAGCCATCAAATGGAACTTCACCAAGTTTTTGGTGGGCCGCGACGGCCAGGTCACCAAACGTTATGCCCCGACGGACACGCCGAAAAGCATGGCTGAGGACATAGAGGCGCTGCTGGCGCAGTAACGGCCTGGCCGGCTCCAAGCCCTGACCCAGATGCTCGGCAGGAATTGACACACGCCATAAGATTGCAGCCGTTTCTCGGTGATAACCAGTGGCCCTGCAAGGCGGTGACCATGGGATACTGCCAACCGTGAACGACGACCTGCTATCACCCTCTGAACGGGAGAACCCGTGGAAGCTGGCGCTTGAGGGCTCTGGCGTCGGTGTGTGGGACTGGCGCCCTGTTACCGGCGAGCAGACCCACTCGGCCCATTGGGAAGAGATGCTGGGATTTGTGGCTGGCGAGCTCACCAAGGGCTACGACGATTTCACCAACCTGGTTCACCCGGATGATTTAAAGATGGTGCAGGAGGCGTCGGTGGCCTACGCCGACGGGCGTTCGCCCAAATACCAGATCGACTTCCGGATGCGCTGCAAGGATGGCTCCTGGAAGTGGATTCTGGCCTGCGGCACCGTGGTTGAGCGCGACGCACAGGGCAAGCCCCTGCGCATGATCGGCACCCACACCGACATTTCGGAGCGCAAGCGCGGTGAAGAAGCGTTGCACCTGGCCAACGCCGAACTGCTGGAAAACAGCCAACTGCTGCAAACCACCCTGGGCAGTATCAGTCAGGGTATTTTGCTGGTTGATGCCGATGACCGGGTACGCATGTTCAATCCCCGCGTGTGCGAGTTGCTGGGACTGCCCCACGCTTTGCTGGCTAGTCGCCCCAGTCTGCAGGAGTTGGCCCAATACCAGTTTAAGCGCGGCGATTTCGGGCCTGACGCGGATCTGGTGGACACCGATGCGCGCGCGCACATCCTCGATGTGGCCCACGGTGGAGGGGCCGCGCCGTACCAGTATTTGCGGGTGACGCCCGATGGGCGCACCCTGGAGATTCGCAGCCAGCCCCTGCCCTCGGGCGGCATGGTGCGCACTGTGGCCGACGTAACGGCGCACGTACAGGCCGAGGCCACCCACAGGCGGCTGAACCAGTTGCTCGATGCCACACAAACCATCGCGCAAGTGGGCGCCTGGGAGCGTGATTTTTTCAAAGGCACTGTGTTCTGGACGGACGGTGTATACCGCATTCTCGATCTGACACCCCAGGAATTTACCCCGGGCGACATCGAATCCACTCAGCGTTTTTTTTCGCCGCAAGCGCGCGAGATGATCAAGCCGGTACCGCCTGTCGATGGGGATGCGACCATATCCACCCATGATATGGAACTGCAGATGATCACCGGGCGGGGCCGCCCCATCTGGATTCGCTTCATGGGTACCACCACCTGGGATCACGGACGCCCCCACCTGCGCACATCGGTACTGCAAGACATTACTGATCGAAAGGGCAGTGAAGCTGCCATCCGGGAAAGCGAAGGCCGCTGGAAGCTGGCGCTGGAGAGTACCGGCGATGGGGTGTGGGACTGGTACGTCCAGGCCGGTACGGAGTTCGTCTCTCCGCGCTTGTTGCAAATGTGCGGCTATGAAGACGGTGAACTGCAAAATCTGGCCGAAGAGTTGGACCGACGCACCCACCCGGACGACGTGGCGCAGATGCATCGGGACCGCGACGACCACTTTGAGGGGCGCACCGCCAGTTACCAGAACGAACACCGCGTGCGCTGCAAGGACGGCAGCTGGAAATGGGTACTGAGCAGGGGCATGGTCATCAGCCGCGACGATGACGGCAAGCCACTGAGAGTGATTGGTACGTTCACCGATGTGACCAGCCGCAGAGAGGCAGAAGCACTGGTGCGCCACCAGGCGTTTTACGACGCACTGACCGGCCTGCCCAATCGGCGCATGTTGCGCGACCGGCTGGAGCAGGAGATCAAACGCTGCCAGCGCGACCAGCTGCAACTGGCGCTGCTGTTCATTGACCTGGACCATTTCAAGGAGGTCAACGACACGCTGGGTCACGACGCAGGCGACCTGTTGCTGATTGAAGCCGGGCGGCGCTTGCAAGCCTGCGTGCGCCAGTCGGACACGGTGGCGCGCATGGGCGGTGACGAGTTCACCATCATCCTGGCAGAAATGACCACCAGCGACCACCTGGAGGGCACGTTGCAAAAAATCCTGCGGGCACTGGCCGAGGTGTTCCAGCTCGGCAACGAGCAGGTGTTTGTGTCGGCCAGCATCGGCATCACCATCTATCCGCTGGATGCCACACAGATCGAAGATCTGCTCAGGCATGCCGACCAGGCCCTGTATGTGGCCAAGGGCGCCGGGCGAAACCGGTTCAGCTTTTTTACCCCGGCGCTACAGGACGCTGCCCAGACCCGGGTGCGTCTGGCGGGCGACTTGCGTAATGCCTTAACCGAGCAACAGTTCCGGGTGGTGTACCAGCCGATTGTTGAATTGGCCACGGGGGCCATCCAGAAAGCAGAAGCCTTGCTCCGCTGGCACCACCCGACACGGGGCTTGGTCAGCCCGGCCACCTTTATTCCGATCGCAGAATCGAGCGGCCTGATTGTGGAAATTGGCGAGTGGGTGTTTCAGCAAGCGAGCGAACAAGTGCGGGTTTGGCGCAATGCGCTGGCGGCGGACTTCCAGATCAGCGTCAACAAGTCGCCAGTGCAGTTCCAGCACGGCGGAACCGGCACAGAGACCTGGGCCCAGCACCTGCAGGCACGCGGTTTGCCCGGCGACTGCATCGTGGTGGAGATTACCGAGGGCCTTTTGCTGGACACCAGCAGCGATGTGGCCGACACCCTGCTGGGGCTGCGCGATGCGGGCATCCAAGTGTCGCTGGATGACTTTGGAACCGGCTACTCCTCGCTGTCCTACCTGCAGCGGTTTGATATTGACTTCATCAAGATCGACCAGTCGTTCGTGCGCCATCTGATTCCGGGATCCACCGATCTGGCTCTGTGCAACGCCATCATCGCGATGGCCCATGCCCTGGGCATGAAAGTGATTGCCGAGGGCGTTGAAACTGCCCAGCAGCGCGACCTGCTGGCGGCTGCGGGTTGCGACTATGCACAAGGCTACCTGTATGCGCGTCCTATGCCAGCGCCGGACTTTGAAGTTTTCATGGCGCAGTGCCCGCGCGCCTGAGCGTCAGGCGCCAGCCAGCGCAGCGTCCAGCACCTCCACCCAATGCTTGACCGGCGTCTGGGTGCCGCTTTGCAAGTGGGTGATGCAGCCAATATTGGCCGAGACGATGACGTCGCTGTTGAGTTCGTCCAGATGGCCCAGTTTGCGGTCGCGCAGTTCATACGCCAATTTGGGCTGTAGCACGCTGAAGGTACCGGCCGAGCCGCAGCACAGGTGGGACTCGGTGTTGGCGGTGCGAATATCAAAACCCATGGCTCCCAGGTGCTGCTCGACGCCCCCCTTGAGCTTTTGAGCATGTTGCAGGCTACAGGGTGGGTGAAAGGCCAGCCGCGGTGCCGTTTTGGCAATGCGCTCGCGCAAGCCCGGTGCGGCTGCATGCAGGGCATCGGCAATCATGGGTAGCAGTTCGCTCAGGTCTTTGGTCAATTCACTGATGCGCCGGGCCTTGTCGGCGTAGGCCGAATCATCCTGCAGGATGTGGCCGTAGTCCTTGACCGTGGAGCCGCAGCCCGAGGCGTTCATCACAATCGCTTCGACCCCGCTTTGTACATGGGGCCACCAGGCATCGACATTGGCGCGCATCTCGGCTTTGCCACCATCCTGGTCGTTCAGGTGGAACTTCACCGCACCGCAGCAACCGGCCTTGGCCGCCACCACCGTTTGAATGCCCACCGCATCCAGCACCCGCGCGGTGGAGGTGTTGATGTTGGGCCCCATGGACGGTTGCGCACAGCCCGCCAGCATCAGTACCTTGCGGGCATGGGTGCGGGTGGGCCAGGCTCCGGCATTCTGTTTGGGTGGTACCTTGCTTTTCAAAGAAGCGGGCACTAGCGGTCGCAGCAGCTGCCCCAGGGCCATGGCCGGGCCAAACAGAGGCGACGGAATGCCCTCTTTCAGCGCCCAGCGCACCGCGCGCTCAGAAGCGGGGCGCGGCACTTTGGCATCCACCAGCTTGCGGCCAATGTCGAGCAGGTGGCCGTAGTCCACACCACTGGGGCAGGTGCTTTCGCAGTTGCGGCAGGTGGTGCAGCGGTCCAGGTGCAGCTGGGTTTTGCGGGTGGGGGGCTGGCCTTCGAGCACCTGCTTCATCAGGTAGATGCGTCCGCGCGGGCCGTCCAGTTCGTCGCCCAGCAACTGGTAGGTGGGGCAGGTGGCGGTACAGAAGCCACAGTGCACGCACTTGCGCAGAATGGCCTCGGCGGCCATGCCGTCGGGCGTGTTCTGGTATTCGGGGGCAAGCTGGGTTTGCATGGAATTAGAAGGCCTTAAACAGCCGCTGCGGGTTGAAGATGGCCTTGGGGTCCAAACTGTGTTTGAGACGCTGCTGGATCGCCATTTCAGCCGGATTTTTTATGTCAAATTGGCCTGTAGCCCCCGTAGAGTGTGCGCAAGCAGCTACAAAAATAGTAGCATTTCCGCCGTACGCATGGGCCACGGGCTGCAACAGGGCAGCAGCATCGACGGGAGCCCACAGCCAGCGCAGGCCGCCATGCCACTCCACCAGCTGCGCCCACGGCACGTCCAGCACCGGCGCAGTCTGCGCCACGCTGATGCGCCACAAGGCCATGTTGTCACCCACCGGGCGCTTGAAAAACGGCAGTTGCTGGTTTCGGCACAGCTCCCAATCGGCTTGCGCCTGCCCGTTGTCCATGCGCAAGCCAGGTTGCTCAGCCAGCATTTTTTTGCAGGCGGCTTCCACCGCTGCTACGGCACCCCGTAACCGAATAAGCAGCAAATCTTGCGGGCCAGCGCTGGCCGTGCCGTCGTGCACCCAGCAGCTGGCATTCAGCGGCAGCGGTTGGCCGCCCCAGCGGTGCAGGCACTCCAATGCGCTGGCCTGGTCCAGCGGAAAGACCAGCGTGGCTTCCAGCGGCGCCACCGGCAACACCTTGAGCGACACCTCGGTGATCAACCCCAGTGTGCCCATGCTGCCCACCATCATGCGAGACACGTCATAGCCGGCCACGTTTTTCATGACCTGACCCCCAAACACCAATTCTTCGCCCAGCCCATTGACCATGTGCAAGCCGAGAACATATTCACGCACTGCGCCAGCGCTGACGCGCGCCGGGCCACTCAGACCTGAGGCCACCATGCCGCCCACGGTAGCACCGCTCGTGGCCGACCAGTTGAAATGCGGTGGCTCAAACGCCAGACACTGGCCCTGTCCGGCCAACAACGCTTCCAGCTCGACCAGTGGTGTTCCCGCGCCCACGGTCACCACCAGTTCGGTGGGCTCGTAGCTCAGGACGCCACTCAACCTGTTCGTGTCCAGCAGTTCGCCCTGCAGGCGGTTTCCGAAAAAATCTTTGCTACCGCCCCCGCGTATGCGAAGAGGCGTGCCGTCGGCCGACGCTGCGCGAATGCGGTCGGTGATGTCTTTCAGCGCGGTGTCCATGGATTGCATGACCCGCATGGTAGCGGTGGAGCAAAGCCATGGCGTGAATTTTTTGGCGTTTAAGCGTTCAAAAAATTACCTGGAAAGAATATCGATCGGCAATCCAGGTACATCCGAGCAGGCCAGGGCATCGTCGTCCGTGGCTGCACCGGCCTGCACGCGGATGCGGGCAAACGCGGCACTGAAAGGCGCATCTGCGATCAGGCTGAAGGGCACGTCCACCCGAGTGGCGTCCAGGCCATGCGCGATGAAACAGGCTAGCGGTACCTTCACGGTATGCGGCTTGTCAAGCGCCAGGCGCTGCAGCAGCGGCGTCAGGTTCAACGCCCCTTTGCAGGGCGCCACGCACTCCATTGCCAGCGTAACGGGCTTTACCGGCCGCTGGTGAAGCACCACATCAAACACCAGAGCCGCATCCGGGTACGCGGTGAGTGCTGCGCGCTGCAGGCTCCACGCCACGAGCCGCGCAGGCTTGAGCCAGCTCACCAGCTTTGCGTCTTGCTGGGTGCGGATCTGCACCGTGCTCACGCGCACAGCCGGAGCCTTTTCCGGCGCTAGAAGCGTAACAGCCGGATTGGTGGGCACGGCTTCGTCTGGCCATGATTCGGCACCGGGATCATGCTGTTTGAGGCCGCCTACCACCAGGCCATAGGGTGGCACGGGAGCCTGTTGAAACACCCGTAGCTCGTCGCCGGACCCGCAGCCGCCGGCGGGGGTGCTTGTGTCCAGCATGCCTACGGTACTTCGATCAACCACACGCAGCCCATATCCCAGCGCAAACAGCGGGTCATAGGGGCTGTTGTCAGCGTTCAGTGGCACTTGGCAGGCGCCACGCGGCCATGAATACGGCAGCCGACCCTTGAAGTCAAAGGCCACACTGCCGTCGGCACGCCGCAGCAGCAGGTCGGCGATTCCCGTGCCCGCTTCGCTGCCAGGCAGCCACGCAGCCACAAACGCATCAGACAGATTAAGCAGGTCGTTGACCTGCAGCACGCGCCCCGAGAAAAGCACAGTCAGGACCGGCACTCCATGCCCCGCCACACGTTGCAGCACGGCCAGATCCTCGGGGTAGCGACTGCTGTGGCGCAGGGTACCCGAGGCAGGAATGTCGCCTGTGCCTTCGGCGTAGGACGCCTCACCCAGCACGGCGATCACGGCGCCAAAGGCCCTAACGTCCACGCCCTGCGCGGTCTCGCTGTACACCAGCTCGACACCCGCGTCGAGAAGGCCGTCCAGCACGGTGCGGCCACCCGGGAAATCGGCATTGCCGTGGTCAGTACCCTGCCAGCTGAGCGACCAGCCACCGCTTTGCAGTGCTACGCTGTTGGCACCACGGCCCACGAGCAACACACGGGTTTTGCGGGGCAACGGCAGTGCGTTGCCGTTGTTCTTCAGCAGCACGAGGGTTTCACGCACGGCGCGTCGAGCCAGTTCGGGCGCACGCAGCGAAGCGGCGTCACCCGCACCTGGCACATGGGATGGCCGACGCTCAAACAATCCGGCGCGCATCTTGACACGAAGGATGCGACTGACCGCGTCGTCAATGCGCGCAATGGGAATCTGCCCGGCCTGTACCTGGGCCACGGTGTTGGCGATGAAATCCTGCCAGTCGTCGGGCACCATGACCATATCGATGCCGGCGTTGATGGCTTGTGCACAGGATGTGTTCGTGCAGCCTGCCACCTGGGCGATGCCGTTCCAGTCAGACACCACGACCCCGTCAAAGCCGAGTTGCTGCTTCAGCACCTCGGTCATCAGGTAGCGGTTGCCGTGCATACGGCCTTGTTCGTGCACACGGGAAGTGGCGGGGTCGGTGTCCACCCAGCTGTTGAAAGATGCCATCACGGTCTGCACACCGTTTGCCAATGCGGCTGTGTAGCCAGCACCATGAAGCTTGAACAGTTCAGTGGCGGTCGCATGGGTCAGGCCCTGATCCACACCGTTTTCGGTGCCGCCGTCGCCAATGAAGTGCTTGGCTGTGGCCAGAACACCGCGTCCATCGGCCAGTCCGTGTTGCAGCCCGCTCACGTAGGCGCCGCCCAGCCGCGCCACACGCGCCGGGTCCTCTGAAAATCCTTCGTAGGTGCGTCCCCAGCGAACATCGCGTACCACGGCCAACGTGGGCGCAAAGGTCCACGCTATACCAGTGGCACGCACGGCAAGTGCGGTGGCAACGCCAATCTCCCGCACCAGGGCAGGGTTGTCGGCTGCACCGAGACCAATGTTGTGCGGAAACAGCGTCGCGCCCATGGCGTTGTTGTGGCCGTGCACGGCGTCGGTGCCCCAGATGATGGGCACTGGCGTGACCATATCGGTTTGCATGGAGGCATCATGAAACGCCTCGGCCAGCGCCAGCCACTGCGCGGCAGTTGAAGCCTTGTCGCCCTGTGGCCAGGTACCGCCACCGTTGAGCACAGAGCCGATGTAGTGCCTCCTCACCTGTTCGGGCGTAACCGAGCGAATTTCGGGCTGTGTCAACTGGCCCACCTTCTGCACCAGAGTCATGCCCTTGACGATGGCGGCGATGCGCGCTTCCAGCGCCGTGTCAGGTGCGGGGACGGGTGGTCGCTGGGCGGGCGGCCATTCGCTGGCGGCTGGCGTGAGCGTTGCACAACCTGCCAATACAAAAACCGAACCCAACACCAAGCCTGCGATACTTGTCGAGAGCTGTTTTCGGCAGCATATGGATGGAAAATTCAACCGCATATATCATAGTATCGCGCAATTGATCGACCATCTCTCCACGCACGAACCTTATGGATTGCTGCTCAGCGCTGTCGTCTAATCCACAAAGTAATTCACCGGCAAACCGGGCACTTCAAGGCGTGTGGAGAACACACAGCCCGACTGGGGAAACCTTGCCAGCTCCGCTGCACTTCGCCCATGGCGTGCGGTGGTGACGTACAGCGTCTTGAAATCCTCTCCGCCAAAACAAGGCATGGTCGGACATTGGGCGGGAACGGGAAATTCGGCCAGCAGACGGCCATCTGGGGCGAACTGGCAAATGCGCTGCCCTTCATACATGGCCACAAAGTAATTACCCTGTACATCGACCGCTGCACCGTCTGGGCGACCACCGTATGCGGCCAGTCCGTTGACAGGCGCAGCGTCCCATTGCCAGCCAGTTGGTTTGGGCGGAAGCTGCTTAAAAATTCGGTGTGCCTCCAGCGTATTGCCCTGCAGGTCAAAGTCCCAGGCATGGACGACATGACTGGGTGTGTCGGCCCAATAGGCGGTGCGACTATCAGGGCTCCAGGCGAGACCATTGCCGGTCAAGGCATCGGCCGCGTGCCGCTTGACCTCCGGAGCACGACCACCCCGGCAGTCGATGGAAAAGAGTTCAGCAGCGCGACGAGCCTTGGGTTCGTCAATAGTGCCCACCCAGAAACGCCCCAGCGCGTCACATTTGCCGTCATTGGCACGCACGGTGGATGTGTCGTACGGCAAAGTGACCAGGGGCTGCAGCGCGCCGCACCAGTCCGGAGCGAGAAAGACACCGTGGCGCAGCGCGATGACCAGCCCGCCATTGGCAGCGGGTGCAATGCAGCCCGGCTCGCTGGGCATGTTCCAGGTCTCGACCGTACCCATATAAATGTTGGCGCGCAGGATTTTTCTGGCGGGAATATCCACCCAATAAAGGGTCTGCTCCGTGGGGTGCCAGAGCGGGGACTCACCCAGTTCATAGGTCTCGGAGCTTACGGTTTGCCATTCCAGCGTGCATGTTTCATTCATGTGCGTCAGGATGCCACAAAAAAGGCCCGCAAGAGCATTGAGCTCGTGCGGGCCGTGGGTTTCAAGCCAATTGAAACCGTTTGGTAACGCGCCTGGCGCGTTCAGTTTGAACTATCGGCTGTACGCCGTTTCGCCGTGCGAAGTGATGTCCAGACCTTCGCGTTCGTCTTCCTCGCTGACACGCAGACCAATGGTCTTGTCAACGATGAAGTAAGCAATGGCAGAGACAACACCCGACCACAACACGGTCACGCCAACCGCCTTGGCCTGAATCCACACTTGGCCAGCGATGGAATAGTCAGCCGGTGCGATCATGGTCGCTGTCACCCAGTCGCCCATGGCGCTAGGGCCACCCAGGGACGGAGATGCGAAGACACCGGTCAACAGCGCACCCAGAATGCCGCAGACACCGTGCACGCCGAACACGTCGAGCGAATCGTCTGCACCCAGCATCTTCTTCAGACCAGTCACACCCCACAGACCGGCAAAACCGGAGATCAGGCCAATGATCAGCGCACCACCCACACCGACGTTACCGGCGGCGGGTGTGATGGCAACCAGGCCCGCGACAGCGCCAGACGCCGCGCCCAGCATGGAGGCCTTGCCCTTGACCAGGGACTCACCGATGGACCAGGTCAACACTGCCGCCGCGGTAGCGCCGAAGGTATTGATGAAGGCCAGAGCCGCAAAGCCATTGGCTTCCAGCGCAGAGCCCGCGTTGAAACCAAACCAGCCCACCCACAGCAGGGAGGCACCCACCATGGTCAGTGTCAGGCTGTGAGGCGCCATGGCTTCCTTGCCGTAGCCCACGCGCTTGCCAATGAAGTAGGCACCCACCAGACCCGCAACCGCAGCA
>CAJAVE010000263.1 GCA_903945325.1 uncultured beta proteobacterium
AATGATTTCTTCCAGCGCCTTCGCGTACAGGATGGCGCCTTGCACGTTCTTGCTGCCCGGGTATTCGCCGCGCTCGATCTGCAGCACTTTGAGGCCGGCCTTGGCCAGGGTGTAGGCGCAGGCATTGCCGGAGGGGCCGGCTCCGACCACGATGGCATCGAATTGGGATGGTTTTTTCATCAGAGGACTCCCGTAGGGCCGCCCCAAGGGAGGCGTGCGCCCCCTCGGGGGGCAGCGATTGCACAAAGTGAAGAGCGTTGGGGCTTCATTTACGTTCTCCTGTTTGCTTTAGGCCGCCTGGCGGCTGCGTAGCGCAAGATGCGCGGCGAAGGCTTGGGTCAACGCCGGCAACACCTGCATCGCGTTGCCGACGATGCCGTAGTGTGCGTACTCAAAGATGGGTGCATTGGCATCGGTGTTGATAGCCACGATCACGTCCGAACCCTCGCAACCCACCCGGTGCTGGATGGCGCCCGAGACGCCAGCGGCGATGTAGAGCTTGGGCCGCACCGTCTTGCCGGTCTGCCCCACCTGCCTCTCGGCATCCACCCAGCCGGCCTGCACGCAGGGGCGCGTCGCACCAACCTCGCCGCCAAGCACACGGGCCAGTTCAAACACCAGCTTGAAGTTCTCCGGGTTCTTCAAGCCCTTGCCCCCGCTGACGATGACATCGGCATACGGCAGGTTGATCTTGTTGCTGTTGGCGTCTGCAATGAAGTCCAGCAGCTTTGTGACGATCTGCGTCTCGACCATGCCCAGGGTGTCGTAGGTGATCTCGCCCGTGCGGCTGGCATCCGCTTTGGGCATCAGCATGACGCGGGGGCGCACGGTGGCCATTTGCGGGCGGTAGGCCAGCGTCATGATGGTGCAGTACAGCGAGCCGCCAAAGGTCGGCCGTGTGGCGGCCAGCGCTTTGGATACCGGGTCGATGCGCAGCTCGGTGCAATCAGCCGTCAGCCCGGTCAGCAACGTGGTGGCCACCGAGCCCGCCAGATCGCGACCCATCGAGGTGGCCCCCAGCAGCAGAATCTCGGGCTGGTATTTGTTGACCAGATCCGTCAGGCCCTTGGTAAAGGGCTCATTGCGGTAGCCCTTGAGCACCGGGTCATGCACGATATAGGCTTTGTCGGCGCCGAATGCAAAAGCTTCCGCTGCGAACTTTTCCAGCGCTTCGTCGACCCCGCCCAGAACCACCACGCTGACCGTGCTGCCCAGCGTGTCGGCCAGCTTGCGCGCTTCGCCCACCAGCTCCCATGAGACGCTGTGAACATGGCCTCGGTCATGTTCGAGGAACACCCAGACACCCTTGTAGGCCTTCAGGTGTTCCGGCAGTTCCGTGTTGCGGCCGCGCCCGGCCGGGCGTTTGACAGGTGCTTCGCTCATGACATTTCCTTCATCAACAGGTCGGATTCCAGCGTCGGGTGGCGCGTGAAGACTTTTTGCAGCAGGTTGAGCGATACGTCGCGCAGCGTGGAGGTTTCCAGATCGAGAATTTCGACTTTCTCGGTACGCGGTGTCGGTCCAAATACCTTGCTCACCACCGTGGGCGAACCCTTCAGGCCAATCTTTTCCAGGTCCTCGATGCCAGCCTGTTCCTTGTTCCATTTGCGCACCGGGTAGGCGGCGGCGTGGATCATGGCGGGCAGATTGGCAAACCGCATTTCGTTGGTGTTTTCCAGCATGGTGATCAGGCAGGGCAAAGAGGTCTTGAGCACCTGCACGCCCCCTTCGGCACGCCGCTCCACCGTGATGGTGCGGTCCTCCTCATTGACCTCCACAATGCGCGACACGTAGGTCAGCAACTGCAAGCCCATGCGCTTGGCGATGCCGGGGCCAACCTGTGCCGTGTCGCCGTCGATGGTCTGCTTGCCGGTGAACACAATGTCCACCGCCTGCTCTTTGGCGATCTGGCGCACGCCAGCGGAGAGCGCGTACGAGGTGGCCAGGGTGTCGGCACCGGCAAAGGCGCGGTCGGTCACCAGCACGGCGTCATCGGCACCAAAGCTGATGCACTTGCGCAGCGCCTCCTCGGCCTGCGGTGGTCCCATGCACAGCATGGTGACCTTGCCGCCAAATTGGTCCTTCAGGCGCAGCGCTTCCTCCAGCGAGAACAGGTCATAGGGGTTGACGATGGCTGGAACCCCCTGGCGCATGATGGTGTTGGTGACCGGGTGGACGCGAATCTGCGCCGAGTCCGGAACCTGCTTGATACAAACGACGATGTGCATGGAGAAATCCTTTCAGCGGGCTTGAACGGGCGAAGATGCGTAGAGGCTCAGTGGGGTCATGCTGCAACGCGCAGGGGCAGCGATGCCTTGAGGCTGTCCAGCGTCACATGCTGGCGACCATTGACATCCTGAAATACCTTGAACACTTTTTCCTGCGCGGGTGTCGAGGCAACAAAATCACCGTAGGCTTTGGCAAGCTGCGCGCGGTACTGGGTGAACAGGCCAACTTCGTCCGTCTGCGCCAACAGGTTTTCCTGGCGGATGTATTGGAAAAAGCGCTTGAGGATGTGCAGGCGGCTGACGTTGACCACCTGCTGGTCAAAAGGAATGCCAAAGTACTGCAGAAAATCTTCTGCCGATGACAGTGCTTTGAGTTGTTGAAGGAATGTTTCCATAGTGCCTACTCCGGGTTTATGGTGTCTTGGTTGTGCATGTCGGTTTCATCCCGCAAGGGCATAGCCGGCGTTGTCAGGACGCTCGAGCGATGCGAGCAAAAAGCTGCGCAGTTCGTCTGGCGTTGCCTCCTGCTTGACGCGCATCGCATGGTCGCGAATGCGCGCCAGCACGCGGGCGGTGAGTGCCTCGTCGTCCAGCACAATGCCCAGCCGACCGTAGGCCTGGCGCACTGCCTGCGAACCCGAATGCTTGCCCAGCACGGTACGCCGCTGGCGGCCCAGCTCGGAAGGGTCAAAGCTCTCGTAGGTTGATGCGTTCTTCAGCAGCCCGTCGATGTGGATGCCCGACTCGTGCGTAAACACGGCCTCGCCCACAATGCTTTTGTTGAACGCGACCTGGCGCCCCGATGCGTGCGCCACCAGATGCGATATGGAGACCAGCGCCTGGGTGTCCACACCGGTGTCGCCGTGGTGCAAATGACGCACACCCATCACCACTTCTTCCAGGGCTGCATTGCCGGCGCGCTCGCCCAGGCCATTGACCGTGGTGTTGGCATGGGTGGCACCGCCACGCAGGGCCGCCAGGGTGTTGGCAGTGGCCAGACCCAGGTCGTTGTGGGCGTGGATTTCAATCTCGATGTCGACCGCATCGCGCAAACGTGCAACAGCCTCGTAGGTGGAGAACGGGTCCAGCACGCCCAGCGTGTCGGCCAGGCGCACGCGGCTGGCGCCACAGGCCTGCGCACGGCTGGCCACCAGCGCCAAAAAACTGGCATCCGCCCGCGACGCGTCTTCCGCACCCAGAGAAATCTTGCGCCCGCTGGCAACGGCTTTTTCGATCACACGCGTCACCTGCTCCAGCACCCAAGCGCGCGACTGGCGCAGTTTGTATTGCAGGTGGATGTCCGACACCGGAATCGACAGGTGGATGATGTCGGCCTGGCAGCGCAGCGCACTGGCCAGATCGGCGTCGGTCAGGCGGCCCCACACCATCAATGTGGCGGGCAACTCCAGCGCCGCAATGGCGTTGATGCAGGCAATTTCTTCCTCACCCATGGCGGGGATGCCAATCTCCATTTCCGGTACGCCGGCGTCGGAGAGCGCGCTGGCAATGGCGCACTTCTCGTCGACCGTAAACGCAACGCCCGCCGTCTGCTCGCCATCGCGTAGCGTGGTGTCGTTGATGGTGAGGTGCGATGGCATGGTGTGGCGTCCTTTGCTACCCACATTGCAAGGTGCATGCCACCGGTTTTTGTTGCCTTCCATGTCTGAAATGGCCGCTAACAGAGCCAATTTGTAGGGTCTCAAACCGGCAGCCCTTTGGGCAGCACAGGGTGCATGTCGGAAATGTGCTGTTTCGGACAGCTGCCGGTAAAGTCTGGTTGTCGATTGCCGAATTGAGCTCAGGCGCGCACAGGCTGCGCAACGAACTGCTACTATTTTTATAGCTGCTTGCGCAATGCAGACATGGCCTTGCGGCTGATTTGGCGGTATTTTGATACCGCAAAGCGTCTTTGACCGCTGATGCGAGGCGTCAATGCTCGCGCGCATGGTTGCGCGTGTGACGAGGAAACTCTACTGTGATGTCGGTGTCTTTGAGCTTGACGCAGCAAGCCAGGCGCGACTGGGCGTCCAGCCCCCAGGCGTGGTCGAGCTGGTCATTCTCTTCGTCGTCCGGCTCGGCCAGCGAAGCGCCGCCTTCGCGCACGTAGACATGGCAGGTGGCACAGGCGGCCACCATCTCGCAGGCGTGTTCGATGGCCACACCCGCAATCAGCAGACTTTCGCACAGTGACGCGCCGCGCTTGACATCGAGATCACGGCTCTCGGGACACAGGTCGGGGTGGGGCAGCAGGTGGATGCGCGGCATGTCAAATTCCTACACCAGACTGTCCATGGTGCGCCCGGCCAGCGCCTTGCTGATGGATGCGTTCATGCGCCGGGCCGCGAATACATCCGTTGCGGCACCCAGGGCCAGCGTTGCCGTGCGCAGTTCGTCCAGCAGCGCATCGGTTTCCAGCATGTCCGCCACCCGGAACATGGCTTTGCGAATGGCACCGGCTTCCTGCGGTGACAGCAGCACGCCGTCCTGTATCAGTGCCGCCTCGGTGGCGTCGAGCATGCGGCGTGCGTCCACCTGGGCCTCGCGCAGAGAGCGCAGCAGCATGTCGGCCTTGGACGATCCAATGGCATCCTGCAGCATGGCCGATATCTGGGTGTCGGCCAGGCCATAGGTGGGTTTGACCTCAATGTGGGCTTCGACCCCGGTGGTCTGCTCACGCGCCGTGACGGACAGCAGCCCATCGGCATCAATCTGAAAGCTCACTCGGATGTGCACCGCTCCCGCCACGGCGGCGGGAATGCCGCGCAGCTCAAAGCGGGCCAGCGAGCGGCAATCGGCCACAGCCTCGCGCTCGCCCTGCACCACGTGCAGCGACATCGCGGTTTGCCCGTCCTTGAAGGTGGTGAACTCCTGCGCCCGCGCGATGGGCAGCGTGGAATTGCGCGGGATGATCTTTTCAACCAGGCCGCCCATGGTCTCGATGCCCAGCGACAGCGGGCACACGTCGAGCAGCAACCAGTCGTCACCACTGCCGCCGTTGCCAGCCAGCACATTGGCCTGCAGGGCCGCGCCGATGGCGACCACCTGGTCGGGGTCAATGTCCACCAGCGGCTCGCGCTTGAAGAAGTCACGCACCGCATCGCGTGCCAGCAGCATGCGGGTGGAGCCGCCCACCAGCACCACGCCGGTGATGTCATCAATCGTCAGCTTGGCATCACGCAGTGCGCGCCGTGTGGCGACCATGGTGCGGGCGACCAGCGCGGCACCCAGCTCGGCAAACTGCGCGCGCGACAGAATGGCTTGCTGTGCCCCACCGTCGGCGCCCGCAAGGGACAGGCCAGACGTCTCGTGCGTGGAGAGCCCTTCCTTGGCCTTGCGGGCTGCTGCCAGCAGGCTGCGCTGCGCGCCTGGCGGCAACGCGGCCAGGCCGGCGATACCGTGTTGCGCACAGAACCACTCCGCAATCGCGTGGTCAAAGTCGTCGCCTCCCAGTGCCGAGTCGCCGCCGGTGGACAGTACCTCGAACACGCCACGCGTCAAGCGCAGGATGGAGATGTCAAACGTGCCGCCACCCAGGTCGTAAATCGCAAACGTGCCCTCGGCTGCCTTGTCAAGGCCGTAGGCGATGGCCGCGGCGGTAGGCTCGTTGAGCAGGCGCAGGACCGTCAGACCGGCTAGGCGCGCGGCGTCCTTGGTGCCCTGGCGCTGCGCATCGTCAAAGTAGGCGGGCACAGTGATCACGACCCCGGCCAGCGGGCCGCCCAGCGAGGCTTCGGCGCGCTCACGCAAGGCGGTCAGGATTTCTGCCGACACCTGCACCGGCGAACGCTCGCCGCAGATGGTGGAGATGCCGACCATGCCGGGACCATCGGTAAATCGGTAGGGCAATCCAGCGGCCTCCTTCACATCGATGAGGCTGCGCCCCATGAAGCGCTTGACCGAGACGATGGTGTTCTCGGGGTCATCGGCCTGACTCTCCTGCGCCTCGCGGCCCACCACAATGCCATTGCCCGGCAGGTAGCGCACCACCGACGGCAGCAGCAAGGCACCGTCCTCATCGGGGAGCGCCCGCGCCACGGCGCTTTGCACGGTCGCAATCAGCGAGTTGGTGGTGCCCAGGTCAATGCCCGCGGCCAGCCGGTGCTGGTGTGGCGCGGCGCTTTGGCCGGGTTCGGAAATCTGAAGTAGGGCCATTTTTAAAACTCAAGTCGTCGTGAGCAGGCGAATACCAGGAACACCGCGGGACTGGCTTCGCCAGACCGCTGGTGTTGCCCCCTTGAGGGGGTATGCGGCTACACGCAGTGAGCAAGCAACGGGGGGGAGCCTGTTCATACTGCGAAGCTCTCACCGCAGCCGCAGTTTGCTTTCGCGTTGGGGTTGTTGAACTTGAAGCCCTCGTTCAGACCTTCGCGCACAAAGTCCAGCTCGGTGCCGGCCAGCATGCCCAAACTGCGCGGGTCAATGATGACCTTGACGCCGTGGGTCTCAAAACATTCATCCTCGGCATTGGCAGAGTCCACAAACTCCAGCGCGTAGGCAAAGCCGTTGCAGCCGCTGGTCTTGACCGCCAGGCGCAGGCCAATGCCACTGCCCCGCTTGACCAGGGATTTCGCGACATGGCGCGCGGCGGCAGGCGTGAGTGACACAGACATGGCAAACCTCCTAGACTGAAAAGGAACTGCCGCAACCGCAGGTGGTCTGGGCGTTGGGGTTGTGGATGACAAAGCGCGAACCCTCCAGGCCATCCTCAAAGTCCACCCGCGCGCCCAGCACGTATTGCAGGCTCATGGCGTCCACCACCAGGGCCACGCCTGCGGTGACGATCAGTGTGTCGTCTTCGGCCACTGCATCGTCAAAGGCAAAGCCGTAGGAGAAGCCCGAGCAACCTCCCCCAGTGACGTAAAGGCGCAACTTCAACTCCGGGTTGCCTTCCTCGACGATCAAATCGGCCACCTTGGCGGCGGCAGAGGGGGTGAATTCCAGCTGGCCGGGCATGACGCCGGGCAGGCTATGGCTATCAACGGTCAGAGCGGCTTGCATGGTGATTCCTTGGGTGTGCGGGTGAGAGGTGCCGTGGACGGGGGTGGCGAAGTGAGGGGTTGGGCTCAGCGCGTGCTGGATGCGCAGGCGATCTGCTCGGAGACCAGCGTCGCCGCACCCACCGGGTGGCGCGAGCGGAAATCGGCCACCGCCGCCTTGATCGCGTCCTCGGCCAGGATGGAGCAGTGAATCTTGACGGGGGGAAGGGCCAGCTCCTCGGAGATGTCCGAGTTCTTGATCGCCAGGGCCTCGTCCAGCGTGCGCCCGCGCACCCATTCGGTGACCAGCGAGCTGGAAGCGATGGCTGAGCCACAGCCATAGGTCTTGAATTTGGCGTCCTCGATCACGCCCTCGGCATTGACGCGAATCTGCAGTCGCATCACGTCGCCGCAGGCTGGCGCACCCACCATGCCGGTGCCCACGTTTTCGTCCGCCGCATCAAAGGCGCCGACGTTGCGCGGGTTCTCGTAGTGGTCGACGACCTTTTCGCTGTAAGCCATGAATGCTCTCCGTGTGACAGTTGGGTGGGGATCGGTCTGCGCGGCGGCGCTCAGTGTTCAGACCACTGGATGGAATTGAGGTCAACACCGGCCTGCACCATGTCCCACAACGGGCTCATGGCGCGCAGCCGGGTCACCACCTGGGTGACCTGCGCAATGGTGAAATCAATCTCTTCCACCGTAGTGAAGCGGCCAAGGGAAAAACGTATCGAGCTGTGGGCCAGTTCATCGCTGCGCCCCATGGCGCGCAGCACATAGCTAGGCTCCAGGCTGGCAGACGTACAGGCCGAGCCCGACGACACCGCCACACCCTTGATGCCCATCAACAGCGACTCGCCTTCGACATAGTTGAAGCTCACGTTCAGGTACTGCGCGGCGCGCTGGTGCTCATCGCCATTGAGCACCACAGCATCCATTTTCTTGAAGCCATTCCAGAGCCGTTCACGCAGGCCCAGGATGCGCGCGTTGTCGGATTCCATGGCTTCGTGGGCCAGCCAGAAGGCCTCGCCCATGCCCACGATCTGGTGCGTGGGCAAGGTACCCGAACGCATGCCACGCTCGTGGCCTCCTCCGTGCATTTGCGCCTCGATCCGCACGCGGGGTTTTCGTCGAACGTACAGCGCGCCGATGCCTTTGGGGCCGTAAATTTTGTGCGCCGACAAGGACATCATGTCGATCGGCAGTTGACCCAGATCAATGGAAACCTTGCCCGCCGCCTGCGCTGCGTCCACATGGAACAGCACCCCTTTGGCGCGGCACAGTGCACCCATAGCGGCCACGTCCTGAATGACACCGGTTTCGTTGTTGACCATCATCACCGAGGCCAGCACGGTATCGGGGCGCAGCGCGGCTTCAAAGACCGCCAGGTCCAGCAGACCACTGGGAAGCACCGGCAACACCGTCACTTCAAAGCCTTCCCGTTCCAGCTCGCGCATGCTGTCAAGCACCGCTTTGTGCTCGGTAGCCACCGTGACCAGATGCTTGCCTTTCCCTTTGTAAAAGTGCGAAGCACCTTTGATGGCCAGGTTGTTGGATTCGGTGGCACCCGATGTCCAGGCCAATTCACGCGGATCAGCTTTGATCAGGGCACAAACCTGCTCGCGGGCCAGCTCCACTGCTTCATCCGCAGCCCAGCCAAATGCATGGGATCGACTGGCCGGGTTGCCATACAGATCGGTCAGATAGGGAATCATCTTGCGCGCCACACGATGGTCCACGGGCGTGGTGGCGGCGTAGTCAAGGTACACAGGCCGTGCGGCACTGGAGATGGCTTTGTCGCGGCTGGGGTCCGGCATGGCTGGCTCCTGAAAAGGGTGAATGACAGCTGTTTTGCAATTTCGGTGCCATGCAGATATGCCAAATTTCCGCGGTTTTCCCGCTGAATTTGTTGTTTTTGTATGTCCGCACAGGTCAGTGCGCGCATCAAGTTGTCTTGTTTGTCGTTAAAAGAAAGCGGCAAGTCGACAAACCCGAAATGGTGCAAAAACTCTGGTGTGAATCTTGCGTAGTACCGGTGCGCGGCCTTGGCTACAGCGATATGCCGCACCAAACCGGAGGTCCACATGGTGAACACACAAGCGCTTGAATCCCGGCGTGAACTCAATGCGATCTACGAGGTCAGCAAGACTCTGGCCACGTCGCTGGATGTCGCCAAGACATTTCGCGAAGCCATCAACTACCTGCTGCACGCCTTTGACTGGCGGCGCGCCTTTGTCGTGCTGTCCGAGCATGACGGATGTTTACGCGGCTTGTGCGCGGCAGGGCTGACACAGGAGGAGCAGAAGCGGCTCTTGTTTCAATCCGGAGAAGGCATCGTCGGGCGTGTCTACGCCAATGGTATTCAGGCTATCGTGCCCGATGTGCACACCGAACCCTTGTTTCTCAACCGCTCTGGTGGCGCCGACCAGTCGCCCGGTGTCGCAGTTGCCATGCTGGTAACACCCATTCGCGCTGACCGCCACACTGTGGGTGTTCTGGCTGTCGATTGCCTCAACCCGGACGAGACCCGAATCTTTGCAAACGACCTGCATTTGCTCAAAATGGTCGCCACATTGATGGGCCAGGCCCTGCTGCTGCACCGCAGTGTCAGCGCCGCACACAACAGCATGCAGGACGAAGCGCGACGCATGCACAAGGTGCTCAAGCCCGGCAAGCAGATTGACCAGGTGGTTGGCATCTCTGCCCCCATGCAGGATGTTTTTGCACAGGTACACCAGGTAGCACCTGCCCGCACCACGGTGCTGCTGCGCGGTGAGAGTGGGACGGGCAAAGAGGTCATCGCGCGCGCGGTGCACAACCTCTCGCCCCGAAAGCGCGAGGCCTTTATCAGTGTGAATTGCGCAGCACTGACCGAGTCGTTGCTGGAGAGTGAACTGTTCGGCCACGAAAAGGGCTCCTTCACCGGTGCCCAGGGGCAGCGCAAGGGGCGCTTTGAACTCGCGCACGGCGGCACGCTGTTTCTGGACGAAATTGGCGACATCTCGGCCGCGTTCCAGGCCAAGCTACTGCGGGTGCTGCAGGAGCGTGAGTTCGAACGGGTGGGCGGCTCATCGGTTGTCAAAGTCGATGTTCGGCTGATTCTGGCCACCAACCGAAACCTGGAGCGCATGGTGCAGGCAGGCGAGTTCCGCGCCGACCTGTATTACCGCATCAATGTGGTCAGCATCCAGTTGCCTCCCCTGCGCGAGCGCCGTGATGACATTCCCATCATGGCGCAGCATTTTCTGGACCGGTTCAACCTGGAGAACGCACGCTCTGCCCAATTCAGCCCCGCAGCCATGCGCGTGCTTGCCAGTTGCTACTGGCCCGGCAACGTGCGCGAACTGGAAAACTGCGTGGAACGCACGGCCACCATGGCGCATGACAGTGTGATCACGGACCTGGCCTTCCCGTGCAAGGGAAACCGCTGCCTGACCCAGGTGCTGCACCACATCGAACGGGAAGACGCCGTGAGCCCGGTGCGTCTGGCCGACATTGCCATCGTCGAAGTGCCCATGGCACCGCCCGCCGCAGCGCTGCCGGTGGATGGCAGCGCGATGGCCGAGCCAACCGAGGCTGCGGCGCGACCGCATCCAGTCGAGGTCACGCCCGACAGCAGCGATGGCAAACCGGAAGGCGAGCGCGAGCGCCTGATCTGGGCCATGGAGCGCTGCGGCTGGGTGCAAGCCAAGGCCGCGCGGCTGTTGAAGATTTCGCCACGGCAGATGGGGTATGCGCTGCAGAAGAATGGGATTGAGGTGCGGAAGTTTTGAAGGCATTGCAGTGAGCGCTCAAGGCCGCTGGGCGCGGACACCAGCGTTCCCGAATCGCTACAAACTCACTGGATCAGCCAAGTTTTTGCAGCGTCATGCTGCACTGCAGTAATATTACAGGGTAAACCCTAGGTCCAAGTGCTGCCGCCCGGTGTCGCATAGGTCCGCAACCCCACGCCACAAGCGTGCTTCAGTAAAGAGTGTCCTGTGACCAAAACGATAGACATCACCGAACTGGCCCTGCGCGATGCGCACCAAAGCCTGCTGGCCACGCGCATGGCCATGGAAGACATGGTGCCGGCCTGTGCCGACATCGACAAAGCCGGTTACTGGTCGGTGGAATGCTGGGGCGGCGCCACCTTTGACGCCTGCATCCGTTTTTTGAACGAAGACCCCTGGGAGCGGCTGCGACAGTTCCGCCAGTTACTGCCGAATTCGCGCCTGCAAATGCTGCTGCGCGCGCAAAATCTGCTGGGCTACCGCCATTACGAAGACAGCGTGGTGGACCGCTTTGTGGACAAGGCTTCTGAGAACGGCATGGATGTGTTTCGCATCTTTGATGCGCTCAACGACATCCGCAACATCAAACAGTCGGTGAACGCGGTACGGCGCAACGGCAAACACGCCCAGGGCACTATCTGCTACACCGTGAGCCCGCTGCACACGACCGAGACCTTTGTCGAAATGGCGGAGCGCCTGCTGGAGTTGGGTTGCGATTCCATCTGCCTCAAAGACATGGCCGCGCTGCTAAAACCGCAGGCCGCCTTTGACATCGTCAATGGCATCAAGACGCGCTGTGGCGAGCAGGTGCGCATCCATGTGCACACCCATGCCACCACCGGCGTGACGCTGGTGTCTTTGATGAAGGCGATTGAAGCCGGTGCCGACTGCGTGGACACCGCCATCAGCTCGCTCAGCCTGGGCCCCGGCCACAACCCGACTGAAAGCCTGGTCGCCATGCTGGATGGCACGGGCTACGAAGCCCACCTGGACAAGGCTTGCCTGCACCGCATCAAGGAGCACTTTGCCGTGCTACGCCCGCGCTACCAGTCGTTTATGTCGAACATCATCGGCGTGGAGACGGACATTTTCGACAGCCAGATCCCGGGCGGCATGATCTCCAACATGGAAAGCCAGCTGAAACAGCAGGGTGCCGCGGACCGCCTGGAAGAGGTGTTCATCGAAGTGCCACGCGTGCGGGAAGACGCCGGTTTCCCGCCGCTGGTCACGCCCTCCAGCCAGATTGTGGGCACACAGGCCGTGTTTAATGTGCTGATGGGCCGTTACAAGGTTCTGTCCAGCGAATTCTCGGACCTGATGCTGGGCTACTACGGCAAGACCCCGGGCGAGCGTGACCCCGAAGTGCTGGCGCTGGCCGAGGCGCAGGCAAAGAAGCCGCCGATTACCGAGCGCCCGGCGGACTTGCTCAAGCCTGAGTGGGAAGCGCTGCAGACCGCCGCCGCCGCATTGCCTGGCTTTAACGGCAGTGAAGAAGATGTGCTGACCTATGCCATGTTCCCGCAGGTGTCCGCCGCCTTCTTTGCCAAGCGTGACCAGGGGCCGCTGAATCTGGGTTGCGATCCTGAGGCTGCCAAGCCTGCCGCCGATGGCAAGGCTGCTGCAAGTGACGACAAGGCCTTGCGCACGCCAGTGACTTACGACGTGAAGCTCAATGGCCGCTCGCACCGCGTGTCCGTCACCCCCATCAACCCCGCCAGCGCATAAGCAGGAGCCACCATGACCGTCATGCAAGACAAGATCGATGAACTGCGCCGCCGCCAGGCTGAGAACGAACTCGGCGGTGGTGCCGACAAGCAGGACAGGCAACGCCAGTCGGGCCGCATGACCGCGCGCGAGCGCGTGGCCGAGCTGGTGGACGAAGGCAGCTTTGACGAGGTGGGACAATTTGCCGCGCACCGCTCCGCGCTGTTTGGTATGCAGGGCAAAACCCTGGCCGCTGACGGGGTGGTGACCGGTGCCGCATCGGTGAACGGACGCCTGGTGCACCTGGCCAGCCAGGACTTCACGGTGGTAGGAGGCTCGGCCGGCGAGATGCACTCCATCAAGGTGGCCGACATCATGAAAACCTCGCTGCGTACCGGCTCGCCCTTTGTGTTTATCAACGACTCGGGTGGCGCACGGGTGCAGGAAGGCATTGCCTCACTGTCTGGCTACGGCAAGGTGTTCCATGCCAATGTGCTGCTGTCGGGTGCGGTGCCGCAAATCTCGCTGATCTGTGGCCCCTGCGCGGGGGGGGCGGCCTACAGCCCGGCGCTGACCGACTTCATCATCCAGACGCGCCAGGCGCAGATGTTCATCACCGGCCCGCAGGTCATCAAGCAGGTCACCGGCGAGGATGTGACGGCCGAACAACTCGGCGGTGCCGATGCGCACATGGTGCATTCGGGCGTGATCCATTTCATTGCCGAAGACGACCACCACGCCATCCAGCTGTGTCACAAGCTCCTGAGCTTTTTGCCCTCCAACAACCTGGAAGACCCGCCGCAAGTGGAGGGTGACCTGTCGGTCGAGCCGAACGTGGCCCTGGAGGCCATCATCCCCGATGAGAGTAAACAGGGGTATGACGTGCGCGATGTCATTGCGCAGATTGTGGATGGTGGCGACTTTCTGGAAGTGCAGTCCGGCCATGCCATGAACATCGTGGTTGGCTTTGCGCGCATTTGCGGTGGCTCGGTCGGCATCATCGGCAACCAGCCATCGGTGATGGCCGGCGCGCTGGACATCAATGCCTCCAACAAGGCTGCGCGCTTTATCCGCTTTTGCAACGCTTTCAATATCCCGCTGGTCACCCTGGTCGATGTGCCCGGTTTCATGCCCGGCGTGGAGCAGGAATACGGCGGCATCATCCGCCATGGTGCCAAGCTGCTGTTTGCCTACGCGGCGGCCACCGTGCCCAAGATCACGGTGATTCTGCGCAAGAGCTATGGCGGTGCTTACTTGGCCATGTGCGGCAAGGATCTGGATGCCGACCGCGTGTTCGCCTGGCCCACGGCCGAGATTGCCGTCATGGGTGCCGAGGGTGCGGCCGAGATTGTGTTCCGCAAGGAAATCAGCGAGGCCGCTGACCCGGCCCAACGCCGCGCCGATCTCATCAAGGAATACCGCGACACATTCTCCAACCCCTATGTGGCGGCCGAGATGCGTCTGGTCGATTCGGTGATCGAGCCCAAGCACACGCGCCGCCATATTGCGCAAGCGCTGGAATACCTGCGCATCAAGCGCGTGCCGCGCCCGCACAAAAAGCACGGCCTGATGCCGCTGTAGAAAGCACGCCATGCAAGAACCTGCAACGAACACCGACGCGCTGGCACTGATTGCCGAGATGCGTGCGGAAATCACCGCGCTCACACTGCGTGTGAACGCGCTGGAGCTGGCCGCCGCCAAGCTTGCCGCCACACCGGCCCCGGTCAGCGAAGAAGACATGGTCGCCATCTCGGCCGCCGTGGCGGCCTTTCTCGGGGTGCGCGCACGCATCCGCCAGGTACGCCTGGTGCACTCCAGCGCCTGGGCCCAGGTCGGGCGCATGGGCACCCACGCCTCGCACCACACACACTGATTGGAAGCACCGTGAAGTTACGCATTACTCTGGATGAGCGCACTTTTGAAGTCGAAGTCGAGGTCGCCCAGGAAGAACACGCCAACCTGCCACCGGCTTACCCGGTAGGCAGCGCGCGCCTCTCCGGCAGTGCCGCCAGTAGCGCGCCCGGTGGCGCTCCAGCCGCTGGTGGCCAGAGCGCCGCTGTGGCCGATGAAAGCAAGGCCTGCCGCAGTCCGGTGTCCGGCGTAGTGGTCAAAGTGATTGCCGCTGCCGGGGACAAGATCAACGCCGGTGATTCGATCCTGGTGTTGGAGGCCATGAAGATGGAAACCAACATCATGGCGCCGCAGTCCGGAGTCATCGCCTCCATCAAGGTGGCCCAAGGTGCACGGGTGCAGACGGGTGATGTGCTGGTCGAGTTCGAGTAACAAAAGGCATGGCGCCCGCGCGCCTGCGGAAGATATCGCCGCGGCAGATGGGGTATGTGTTGCAGAAGAATGGGATTGAGTTGAGGAAGTTCTGAGGCATTGCGGATGGGTAGACTCCCCTGAAACAGGTGAGCACCATGACCGATGACATCCGCTGGAAGCAGCGTTTCAGCAATTACCGAAAAGCCCTGCAAATGCTGGCCGAGGCGGTGGAACTCGCGCAGCAGCGCCCACTTTCGAAGTTGGAACTGCTGGGCGTGATTCACGCCTTTGAATTCACCCATGAACTGGCGTGGAACGTGCTGAAGGACTATTTGGATGACCAAGGCTTTGTAAGCCTGATCGGCTCCAAAAATGCCACCCGCCAAGCCTTCAAAGATGCCCTCATTCAGGACGGAGACGCATGGATGGACATGATCAAGGCGCGCAACCTGACATCGCACACCTACAACACCGACATCGCATCGGGAATTGCGGCTGACATCCTGACCCGTTTTAATCCCGCATTTGTCGCCATGGCGAACACCTTTGCGGCCATCAACGGCGCTTTCGCTCCCAACTTGGCATTGCAAGTAGCGCTTAAGACCGCTGAGCAGGTTAAGCGTGCTTGAACCGGAAGGCGACGGCGTTCTACCAACACTTCGGGTCCACTGCCCGGTGCCCGAAGCGAAAGGGGGGGTACAACTTGTACCCCAGTTGGCATCAGCCATCCGAGCCACATCCTACGGCCAAAACCATTGCACGGGCTCGGGCGTGAGATCAGCGCCCCACTTCAGCATAGCGGTGATTTTGGGCAACGTCTGAGTGTCCAATTGGCCGCTAGCTCCCGTATCCATTGCGCAAACAGCTATCAATAACAGAGTACCCCGGGCAGCGCCGAACTTCTAGGCCTCCGCCATGAACCCGCTGGTATTGGGGTCAGAGTCCTGGACTTGGGGTTTTGCCAAAAAGACCTGCCCGTTGGGCATCCCTTTGGGCGCTTCGCGGTCTTATTGGAATCCGACCCCAAAACCAGCTGACCGACCGCACGCAATCGAAAAGGCTAATCCAAACGTCCCGCTGCCTCAATGTCATCTTTGTAGCATCACCAACAGTCCCCCCTAAAAAGACAGGCGGCAACACCCTTCCCCATGTCCCACATCCGACAAACCCAGCTCTAAAACACCCGTTTCCGGGTGGCATGGATTTAGCTATTGAACCCTTGTGCGGCCCATGTCGGGCGCGAGAAGGGTTTCCATGCAAGCCAGTGCGCAAAGCCAGTCGATGCCAGCCAGGACCTACGTCAGCATTGGCCAGATCAAGCCTCTGGGCGCCAAACTGGACGTGCCGGAAGCGGGTGGAGGTTGCGACACCCATGGCGCAGAGGGCAAGGCCAGTTGCGGTTCGTCCGACGGCCCGGACGACATGCCCCAGGCGATCTGGGACAAGGTCAAGAACCACCCCTGCTATTCCGAAGAAGCCCACCACCATTTCGCCCGCATGCACGTGGCGGTGGCCCCGGCCTGCAACATCCAGTGCAACTACTGCAACCGCAAGTACGACTGCAGCAATGAATCCCGCCCCGGCGTAGTCTCGCAAAAGCTCACGCCCGAGCAGGCTGTGCGCAAGGTGGTGGCGGTGGCCAGCGAGATTCCGCAAATGACGGTGCTGGGCATTGCCGGCCCCGGCGATGCGCTGGCCAACCCGGCCAAGACCTTTGACACCTTCCGCCTGCTGCAGAGCCAAGCGCCCGACCTCAAGCTGTGCATCTCCACCAACGGCCTGGCCCTGCCGGACCTGGTGGACGAAATTTGCAAGTACAACGTGGACCACGTCACCATCACCATCAACATGGTGGACCCGGCCGTGGGTGAAAAGATCTACCCCTGGATTTTCTGGAATCACAAGCGCGTGACCGGCTATGAGGCCGCAAAGATCCTTCACGAACGCCAGATGCTGGGCCTGGAGATGCTCACCGCGCGCGGCGTGCTGACCAAGATCAACTCGGTGCTGATCCCCGGCATCAACGACGAGCACCTGATCGAAGTGAACCGCGAGGTCAAAAAGCGCGGTGCCTTCCTGCACAACATCATGCCGCTGATTTCCGAGCCCGAGCACGGCACGGTGTTTGGCCTGACCGGCCAGCGCGGCCCCACCGCCTCGGAACTCAAGGCCGTGCAGGACGCCTGCATGGGCGGCGCCAACCTGATGCGCCATTGCCGCCAGTGCCGCGCGGATGCGGTCGGCTTGCTGGGCGAAGACCGCAGCGAAGAATTCACGCTGGACAAGCTGGAACAAATGGACGTGGTCTACGACCTGGACAAGCGCAAGTCCTACCAGGACAAGGTTGAAGTGGAGCGTGCAGCGCAACAGGCAGCCAAGGCACAAGCGCTGGCAGCAGCCAGCGCCATCAAAGTGGCCGAAGACCTCAAAGTTCTGGTGGCAGTCGCCACCAAGGGCGGTGGTCGCGTCAACGAGCACTTTGGCCACGTGACCGAGTTCCAGGTGTTTGAAGTATCCGCGGCCAAAGCCCTGTTCGTAGGCCACCGCCGGGTCGACCAGTATTGCCAGGGTGGCGCGGGCGACGACGAGCAATTGCCGTCGGTGGTACGCGCCATCAACGACTGCCACGCGGTGCTGGTGGCCAAGATCGGTGCCTGCCCCAAGGACGAACTGACCGCTGCCGGTGTGGAACCGGTGGACCAGTATGTGGGCGAGTTCATTGAGAAAGCCGCACTGGACTGGTTCAACGACTACCGTGCCCGCATTTCCAGTGGCGCCGTGGTGCACCAGGCCCGCGGCGACGCCCAGATCCGTCAGGGCGCCTTCACCAATTTTGCAGGCGGCGTTGCGCTGGCTGCCTGAGTTTTCCGCTATCCCCCCCATAACCCAACCGACCCAACAGGAGTGTCACCATGGCCCACAAAATCATCATTTCGACCTGCACCGCATGCTCTGCCTGCGAGCCCGAGTGCCCCAACGTCGCCATCCGCGAAAAGAACGGCACCTATGTCATCGACGCCAAGAAGTGCACCGACTGCGACGGCCACTTTGATACACCGCAGTGCGTGGCAGTTTGCCCGGTGGATGGCTGCATCGTGAAGGTCTGATCACCATGCAGCCCAACGTCACCATCACGCCTGCCGCGGCCAAGTTCATCAACCGCATCGTGCGCTTCTCGGGCCTGCCTGCGGGCGCTGGCTTGCACCTGTCGGTCACCCCGGGTGGCTGCTCCGGCTATTCGTCCGAGTTCAGCGCCGAGGCGGCTCCCGCTGCTGGCGAGCAATTGCTGGAAGTCGGTGGCGTACGCCTGTTTCTGGGTGCGGAAAGCCGTTTGATGCTCAACGGCATCACGGTCGATTTTGTCGAGACCGCCACCACGTCGGGTCTTTCCTTCATTGACCCCAACAAGGAGGCCTGCGCCTGCAGCAGCGCCGAGACGGCTCCCAAGGTGGGCGTGACCAAGATCGAGATCAGCTCCATTGGGCGTGGCCGACCGGCGGCGCCCGTGGTGGC
>CAJAVE010000264.1 GCA_903945325.1 uncultured beta proteobacterium
ATTGTGTTTAGAGCAAAGTAAATAGCGCATGTTCCGCGCGAATCAAAGTCGGAACGGGGCGAAGGGTTTTAGGAGAGAAATATGAAAGTTTCGGCTTCGGTCAAGAAAATTTGCCGCAACTGCAAAATCATCCGACGCAAGGGCGTTGTGCGCGTGATCTGTACAGATCCACGTCACAAGCAGCGCCAGGGTTAATTGCAAGAGTTTTAGAGGACGAAAATGGCACGTATCGCTGGCATCAATATTCCGCCGCAACAGCATTCCGAGATTGGCTTGACCGCCATTTTTGGTATCGGCCGCACCCGCGCTCGCAAAATTTGCGAAGCTTGTGGCATTGCTTATTCAAAAAAGGTCAAAGACTTGACTGATGGTGATCTGGAAAAAATCCGGGATCAAATCGCTCAATTTACGATTGAAGGCGATTTGCGTCGTGAGACGACCATGAACATCAAGCGATTGATGGACATTGGTTGCTACCGCGGATTCCGTCATCGCCGTGGGTTGCCCATGCGCGGTCAGCGTACCCGCACGAATGCTCGTACACGCAAAGGCCCGCGTAAGGCTGCTGCGTCTTTGAAGAAATAACAGGGATTGAGAAACCACCATGGCAAAAGCTCCCGCCAATAATGCAGCGCAACGCGTTCGCAAAAAAGTCCGTAAGAATGTTGCGGACGGTATTGCACACGTGCATGCATCGTTCAACAACACCATCATCACGATCACCGATCGCCAGGGAAATGCCTTGTCGTGGGCGTCGTCGGGTGGTCAAGGTTTCAAAGGCTCTCGCAAGTCCACGCCGTTTGCTGCCCAGGTAGCTTCCGAAGTGGCCGGTCGTGCAGCTCTAGACCAGGGCATCAAGAACCTTGACGTTGAAATCAAGGGGCCTGGTCCTGGTCGGGAATCCTCGGTACGTGCCTTGGCAGCACTGGGTATTCGCATCAACATGATTGCTGATGTGACTCCAGTTCCCCATAACGGCTGCCGTCCTCAGAAACGCCGTCGTATCTGATTGCTTTTGCAGTCCGGATCCTTCGCATTTAGTTTTTAACAAGCCCACCGCCAGCAGCAATCGCTGTTGGCTCCCGCACCTATGGTGCGGCAGATGACAGAAAAGGAAGATCAAGTGGCACGCTACCTCGGCCCCAAGGCCAAACTATCCCGCCGTGAAGGCACTGACCTGTTTCTCAAGAGCGCCCGTCGCGCCATAGGCGACAAGGCCAAGTTCGACTCCAAACCCGGTCAGCACGGGCGCACCTCCGGTGCCCGTACATCGGATTACGGTCTGCAGTTGCGCGAAAAGCAGAAGGTCAAGCGCATGTATGGTGTGCTGGAGCGTCAGTTCCGCCGCTACTTCGAGGAAGCTGACCGCCGCAAGGGAAATACCGGTGCCAACTTGTTGTTCCTGTTGGAATCGCGCCTGGACAATGTTGTCTATCGAATGGGCTTTGGTTCCACCCGCGCAGAAGCGCGCCAGATGGTTTCCCACAAGGCGATCACGGTCAATGGTAGCTCGGTGAACATTCCATCGTACATGGTTAAGGCTGGTGATCTGGTCTCCGTGCGCGAAAAGTCCAAAAAGCAAAACCGCGTAGTCGAAGCTTTGCAGTTGGCCCAACAGGTCGGTATGCCGGCGTGGGTTGAGGTCAATCTTGAAAAGGCTGAAGGCACTTTCAAGGCTGTGCCTGATCGTGACCAGTTTGGCGCAGACATCAACGAATCGTTGATCGTCGAATTGTATTCACGCTAGTTGCGTTTGAATTGTTGAAATCGTTCCTTGGCCGTGGGGCACTACGGTCAAGGTGCTTCACCAGCCTTACCGACGTAACGAGTCGGGGGTATTGAGAGGAAGTCTGCATGCAAAACAGTTTGCTAAAACCCAAATCCATCAGTGTTGAGCAACTTGGCACGAACCGCGCCAAAGTAGCTCTGGAGCCGTTTGAGCGTGGCTACGGTCACACGCTCGGAAATGCTCTTCGCCGCGTGTTGTTGTCTTCCATGCCTGGCTTTGCCGCCACAGAAGTGACCATCGCTGGTGTGTTGCACGAGTACTCCTCAATCGATGGCGTTCAAGAAGACGTCGTCAATATTTTGTTGAATCTGAAGGGCGTTGTCTTCAAGTTGCACAACCGCGATGAAGTCACTCTGAGCCTGCGCAAAGATATTGAAGGGGTGGTTACAGCCGCTGATATCCAAACACCGCACGATGTGGAAGTCATCAACCCGGGTCATATCATCGCCAACCTGTCCCATGGCGGCAAGTTGGATATGCAGATCAAGGTTGAAAAGGGTCGTGGTTATGTGCCCGGCACGATGCGCCGTCACGCCGATGAGCCTAACAAGTCTATTGGCCGTATTGTTTTGGACGCCTCGTTCTCGCCGGTCAAGCGCGTGAGCTACACCGTAGAGAGCGCACGTGTTGAACAGCGTACCGATCTGGATAAGCTGGTTGTCGAAATCGAAACCAATGGGGCCATTTCTGCTGAAGACGCGGTTCGCGCTTCCGCCAAAATTTTGGTTGAACAACTGGCTGTGTTCGCACAGTTGGAAGGCAGTGAATTGGCCGCATTTGATGCGCCCGCACCACGCGGCAATACGCAATTCGACCCCATCCTGCTGCGCCCTGTGGACGAGTTGGAATTGACGGTTCGATCCGCCAATTGTCTGAAGGCCGAAAACATCTATTACATCGGTGACCTGATCCAGCGTACCGAGAATGAACTGCTCAAGACACCCAATTTGGGGCGCAAGTCTCTCAATGAAATCAAGGAAGTTTTGGCTTCCCGCGGTCTGACACTGGGTATGAAGCTGGAAAGCTGGCCACCCGCAGCGTTGGAAAAGCGTTAATTTTTTTCGAACCTTCAGGGGTTCCACGCAAAGGGCAGTACCTGATACGGCTGCTCATTTATAACTCAAAGGAAATCTACCATGCGTCACGGACACGGATTACGTAAACTTAACCGCACCAGCTCACACCGTCTGGCTATGCTGCGCAACATGATGAACTCTCTCATTGAGCACGAAGTCATCAAAACCACAGTACCCAAGGCCAAGGAACTGCGTCGCGTAGTTGAGCCAATGATCACTCTGGCTAAAGAAGCAACTGTTGCCAACCGTCGTCTGGCGTTTGACCGCCTGCGCGATCGTGATAGCGTAACCAAGTTGTTTAACGACCTGGGACCCCGTTTCGCTGCTCGTCCAGGTGGCTACACGCGTATCTTGAAAATGGGTTTCCGCGTTGGTGACAATGCGCCTATGGCTTTGGTTGAACTGGTTGATCGCCCCGCTGTAGCCGAAGTAAATCCTGAAGAAGCCGCTGAATAAGCTATAATTGAAATCTACCGCGCGATGGAGCAGTCTGGTAGCTCGTTGGGCTCATAACCCAAAGGTCGGAGGTTCAAATCCTTCTCGCGCAACCAATAAAGACGGGGTTCTCCCTGCAAGTAAACGCCAACTTAATGTTGGCGTTTTTCATTTGTGCCCATACCGTGCCCACGACTATTTGCGACAGTCTTCTTCGGACCATTGGGGCTGTGCCCGTAGTAGTGGTACAGGTCAAGTCCTCAACCACTCAGACCCAATGGAGCCTCCATGATCGCCAACCGCCTATTCGTCTACGGCACATTGGCACCCGCCTGACTCGACAGCGGATCGACCGTCCAAGCATCTGTGGACTCCCTTAGTGAAGCTTACTCTCGCGGCCAAGTGGCGCCAGGACTGCACATGAGGAAGTGAAGTAGCGCCTACCACCAACAAGTCGCAATTCAATTCATACTCTGTCACAATTGACGTTTACGTAAACGTCAAGTCTCAACAGGAGCAAAAAGCATGTCCGATTCCATCGTTATCGTCGGCGCAGCCCGAACCCCCATGGGCGCTTTCCAGGGTGATTTTTCCAGCCTCGCGGCACACGACCTGGGTGGCGCGGCCATCCGGGCGGCGGTAGAGCGTGCCGGCATTTCTCCTGATTTGGTGACCGAAGTTTTGTTCGGCAACTGCCTGATGGCGGGCCAGGGCCAGGCGCCAGCGCGCCAGGCCGGCTTCAAGGGCGGCTTGCCCAAGAGCGCGGGTGCGGTGACCTTGTCCAAGATGTGTGGCTCTGCCATGCGTGCAGCCATGTTTGCCAACGACATGCTGATTGCTGGCAGCCACGAGGTGCTGGTGGCCGGTGGCATGGAGAGCATGACCAATGCTCCCTACCTGATGCTGAAAGGCCGCGGCGGCTACCGCATCGGCCACGACCGTATTTTTGACCACATGATGCTGGACGGCCTGGAAGACGCGTATGAGGCCGGCCGCTCCATGGGTACATTTGGCGAAGACTGCGCCGCCAAATATAGCTTCACCCGCGCCGAGCAGGATGCGTTTGCCACGGCCAGCGTGCAGCGCGCCAAGGCCGCTACCGAATCCGGCGCGTTTGCTGCCGAAATCACCCCGGTCACGGTCAAGGGCCGTGGCGGCGAGGTGGTGGTGTCCATCGACGAAGGCCCCGGCAAGGTCAAGCTGGACAAGATTCCCACCCTGAAGCCCGCGTTCAAGAAGGACGGCACCATCACCGCCGCCAGCAGTTCCAGCATCAACGATGGCGCGGCTGCCTTGGTGATGATGAAGGAAAGCACCGCCGCCAGGCTGGGCTGCAAGCCGCTGGCCCGTATCGTGGCGCATGCCACCCACGCGCAGGAGCCTGAGTGGTTTGCCACTGCACCGGTGGGGGCCACTCAAAAAGCCCTGGCCAAGGCTGGCTGGGCCGTGGGCGATGTGGACCTGTGGGAAGTGAACGAAGCGTTTGCCGTCGTGCCCATGGCGCTGATGAAAGAGCTGAACGTGCCGCACGACAAGGTCAACGTGAACGGCGGCGCTTGCGCCCTGGGTCACCCGATTGGCGCATCCGGCGCGCGCATCATGGTCACGCTGATGTATGCCTTGCAGGCGCGTGGGCTCAAGAAAGGCCTGGCGACGCTGTGCATTGGCGGCGGCGAGGCGACCGCTGTGGCGCTGGAAATGCTATAAATTCAATAGCTGGTTACGCATATTTAACGCGGGCTGGAGGCCAATTTGATACTTACCCAAGACCAGGAAATGGTGCGCGACGCGGTTCGTGCATTCGCACAGGCTGAGTTGTGGCCCAACGCCGCCAAGTGGGACAAGGAACACCACTTTTCCAAAGAGGCACACCAGGGCCTGGCCGCGCTGGGTGCCTACGGCATCTGCGTGTCCGAAGAGCAGGGTGGTGCCGGCCTGGACTACCTGACGCTGGCGCTGGTGCTGGAAGAAATTGCAGCCGGTGACGGTGGCACCAGCACGGTCATCAGCGTGACCAATTGCCCGGTGAATGCCATCCTGATGAAGTTCGGCAATGCGCAACAAAAGAAGCAATGGCTGGAGCCGCTGGCGCAGGGAAAGCTGCTGGGCGCCTTCTGCCTGACCGAGCCGCATGTGGGGAGCGATGCCTCGTCATTGCGCACGACTGCGGTGCTGCATGGTGATGAATACGTCATCAATGGCGTCAAGCAGTTCATCACCAGCGGCAAGAACGGTGATGTGGCCATCGTGATTGCGGTTACCGACAAGGGTGCCGGCAAGAAGGGCATGAGCGCCTTTCTGGTGCCCACCAATGCTCCTGGCTACGTGGTGGCGCGTATTGAAGACAAGTTGGGCCAGCACAGCAGCGACACCGCGCAGATCAATTTCGACAACTGTCGCATCCCCGCCGAAAACCTGATTGGCAAAGAGGGCGAAGGCTACGGCATCGCCCTCGGTGGGCTGGAAGGCGGGCGCATTGGCATAGCCGCGCAGAGCGTGGGCATGGCGCGCAGCGCGCTCGATGTAGCGGTGGCGTATGCGAAGGACCGCCAGAGCTTTGGCCAGCCCATCTTCAACCACCAGGCGGTGGGTTTCCGTTTGGCCGATTGCGCCACGCAACTGGAAGCCGCGCGCCAGCTGATCTGGCACGCCGCGTCGTTGCGCGATGCCGGCCGACCCTGCTTGAGAGAAGCCGCCATGGCCAAGCTGTTCGCCAGCGAAATGGCCGAGAAGGTATGCAGCGCCGCCATCCAGACACTGGGCGGTTACGGTTATGTGAGCGACTTTCCGCTGGAGCGCATTTACCGCGACGTGCGCGTCTGCCAGATTTATGAAGGCACGAGCGACGTGCAGAAGATCATCATCCAGCGTTCGCTGGCAGGGTAGTATCAAGCCCCCTACAGTTGGCCACAGGAGTAACCGATGCCTATTACCAAATCTTCGCGCGACCTCGTTGACGAGGCCATGGAAGAAATCCGCACCTACACCGTGGCTGAAGTGCTGTCGCGGCTGAATGACCCCAAGACCCTGCTGGTCGATATTCGCGACATCCGCGAGCTGGCGCACGGTGCCGTGGTGGGCGCGTTCCATGCGCCACGCGGCATGCTGGAGTTCTGGGTGGACCCGGCATCGCCCTACTACAAGCCGGTTTTTGGTGATGAGACCAAGGAGTACATCCTGTTCTGCGGCGCTGGCTGGCGCAGCGCCCTGACGGCCAAGGCGCTACAGGACATGGGCATGACCAATGTGGCCCACATCGATGGCGGCTATACCGAGTGGGTTAAACAGGGCGCGCCAACTGAAACGCTGGAAGCGCAAAAAGCCCGCCGCCCAGCTAAGACCTGAGGCAAAACCCGAAGCCTGGTTCGGACTTGTTTGCCGTTGCCGAGTGGCTGAATCTGACTGACGGAGACTGTGATGCTGCAAACCACCTCACCCGCTAGTGCCCTGACCGCCACCGTCGGTCATTTGGCTGAAACCCACATCGTGGAGAACCAGCCCCCCGCGCTCAAGGACACCAACCTGTACCAGCAGGACGTGGCGTTGCGGGAAGCCGTTGCGCGCGAGGGCGCGGCGTGGGCGGAGTCGGACCTGCAGGCTTTTGGCCAGTTGACCGGTTCGGCGGCAATGATCGAGCTGGGCTTCCAGGCCAATGAAAACAAGCCCGTCCTGTACACGCACGACAACTATGGTCACCGCGTCGACGAGGTGCGTTTTCACCCCGCCTACCACCAGTTGATGAAGGTGTCGCTTGAGAATGGCCTGCACGCGTCTCACTGGTTGCAGCCGAGAGCAGGCGCGCACGTGGCCCGTGCTGCCAAGTTCTATTTGCAGGCCCAGGTGGAAGCCGCGCATGGTTGCCCGGTCACCATGACCTCGGCGGTGGTGCCGGCCCTGTTGCAGCAGCCCGATCTGGCTGAACAGTGGATGCCCAGAATTACCGCACTGGCGTACGACCACCGCAACATTCCCATGGAGCAAAAGGCGGCTATCACCGTGGGCATGGCCATGACGGAAAAGCAGGGTGGCTCCGATGTGCGGGCCAACACCGTGCATGCCCACGCACTGGGGGTTGGAGGCCCCGGTCAGGCCTACGAGCTGGTAGGCCACAAGTATTTCGTGTCGGCCCCCATGTGTGATGCATTTCTGGTGCTGGCGCAGACACAAAGCGGCCTGTCGTGCTTCTGGCTGCCGCGCTGGCGGCCCGACGGCAGCAAGAACGCGATGCAGATTCAGCGGCTGAAAAACAAAATGGGCAACGTGGCCAACGCCTCTTGCGAGACCGAATTGCGGGGCGCCTGGGCGCAGATGGTTGGCCCCGAGGGGCGTGGAGTCGCCACCATTTTGAAGATGGTCACCATGACGCGCTTTGACTGCATGATTGGTTCGAGCAGCGGCATGCGCCAGGCAGTCGCCCAGGCGCTGCACCACTGCAACTACCGCTCGGCGTTTGGCAAGCGCCTGGTCGATCAGCCCCTGATGCAAAACGTGCTGGCCGATCTGGTGATCGAGCACGAAGCGGCACTGGCGCTCACCATGCGCATCGGCCGCGCGCTGGATGTGGGCGACGCCAGCGAGCACGAAAAGATGCTGGTGCGCGTTGGCACGGCAGTGGGCAAATACTGGATCTGCAAACGCACCCCGGCCCACGCGTATGAGGCCATGGAATGCATAGGCGGAAGTGGCGTGATGGAAGACTGCATCATGCCCAGGCTGTTCCGTGAGTCACCCGTCAATTCCATCTGGGAGGGCAGTGGCAATGTGCAGTGCCTGGACATGCTGCGCGCCATGCACCGCAACCCCGGTTCGGTGGATGCCTACATGGACGAAGTTGGCGCGGCCGCTGGCGCAGACCGGCGGCTCGACGCGTATGTGGCCACGTTGGGCCGTGAATTGAAGGATGCTGAACACATTGAATACCGTGCCCGCCGTGTGGTCGAGAAAATGGCGCTGGCGCTGCAGGGTTCACTGCTGGTGCGTTTCGGCAATCCGGCTGTGGCCGATGCGTTCTGTGCTGCGCGTCTGGAGGGCCACACCAGCGGCTTGACTTTCGGTACGTTGCCACGTGGCGTGGATTGCGCCGCCATCATCCAGCGGGCCGCGCCGGTGCTTTAACCTCAGGCGAACGGCATGATTCCCGAGGTCTTGCAAAAGTACATGGCCTGATCAGCGACATCCAGTATGTCCTTCAGGTTCTCGCCGTCCTTGGGATACCAGGCGATGCCAATACTGGCACCCACACTGACCACGTCACCCGAGTTCAGGGCTACGTCCTCGGTCAGCATGTCCACCAGCTTTTGACCGAGCGTGGCGATCTGCTCCCGCTCGCTGACGGACTCGATGATCAGCGCAAATTCGTCTCCACCCAGCCGCGCTACGGTGTCTGAGGCGCGCACAGCGGACACCAGACGCTGCGCCACCGTGGTCAGAACGGTATCGCCCGCCGCGTGACCATAGGTGTCGTTGATGCCTTTGAACTTGTTCAGGTCAATCATCAGTACAGCGAATTGCCTGCGGCTGCGTTTGGCGTGCTGCATGGCCAGTTGGAAACGATCAACCAGGAGCAACCGGTTCGCCAGCCCGGTCAGGGGATCGAAAAAAGCGTGCTGTTTGAGTGTCTTTTCGGCGGTGCGCAGCTTCAAAGCGTATTGTTTGTACCGCTTCTTGTCGTCCAGCGCGCGCTGCAATCGCATGGCCAGAATGGCGGCCGCAATTCCCAGGACGACGGCCACGGTAGCGAGGATGTAGGCGGTCAAGGTGAACTCTCAGTAGTTCAAATATTCTCCATTCACTATCGGGGCGTCGCCAGTGTTTGAACACTCTTTTACAAAGTCGCTCTGCGATTTTCAAATTCACGGGTACCGGCGCTGTGAAGAGACTGGCGGCATCCACCCCGTCGACGGCGAATATTTGGCATCCATGGTTTTGTGATGGGTCCGGCAATTGCCGCCATGTTCTTTTCTGTGCGGGACATTTACCTGGACGATCAATCAACAATGACCTGAGTGTTTGGAGTGCCATTGCGTTGGCTCTATTACACTGGCCTGCTTTACCGTAACTTTTTACCCGGCCCTTCTTGGGCAGTACTACCCACCATGGCGACTCGCACTGCCAAATTGAAGCTAACCGAGCTGGATAAGCCAGACCATGTCTTCGACAAGGCTGCGGAAATGTTTCGCGTGATGTCAGCACCCATGCGACTGAAGATCATTAGTTGCCTGTGTGATGGGGAACAAAATGTCACTTATCTGCTGAGCAAGATAGCGACCACCCAGCCCAATATGTCCCAGCACCTCAATACGCTGTACAAAGCAGGCGTACTGGCCAAGCGCCGCGATGGGGTCCAGATTCATTACAGCATTGCAAACGAACAGATTGTGAATTTGTGCAAGGTTGTTTGCATGCAGGTTGAGGCAGACAACAAGCATTAGCCCGGTTTTCTTGCCTGCTTGCATACACCCCCTAGTATTTGTTATACTAGGGCCAGTATCCAAGGAGCAGCATGAATTCCCTCGCCAAACGCTTGAATGACCAACCTGCCAGCCTCAGTTTTTTAGGGCTGGCGACTTGCCTTATGGCGTTTTCGACGCTGGCATTTTCGGCAGAAGTACCCACGGTGACCGTGCAATCCAGGCAAGTGGGTGTCTCGTATGCGTTGGATGGCGTCATTCAGGCAGTCAAGCAAAGCACCATTGCCGCGCAGGCGTCCGGTCGGATCGCCACGCTGCAGGTCAAGACGGGCGACAAGGTGCGTGCCGGTCAGATCCTGGCCACCATTGACGACCGTGATGCGAATGCCGCAGCGCAGCGCAGCCAGGCACAAATCAGCCAGGCGGATGCCGAGATGGGCAATGCCAAAGCGCAGTTGGAGCGCACCAAAGATTTGCAAAGCAAGGGCTTTGTCAGCAAGGCCGCGCTCGACACCGCATTGGCCCAGTTCAATGTGACGGCCGCTTCGCGCGAGCAAGCGGTAGCCGGCTCCAAGCAGACCGCCTTAGCCCAAGGCTTTACCCGCGTAACGGCCCCGTTTGATGGCTGGATTTTGCAGACCTTTGCCGAAGCCGGCGATCTGGCGCTGCCTGGCAAGCCGCTGCTAACGGTGTACGCGCCACAGCCCTTGCGCGCAGTGGTTCAGGTTCCAACCTCGCGCACGCAAGTGGTTCGCAGCGCAACGCAGACGCTGGTGCAGTTGGGGCAGTCGCAGGACGGTGCGCACGGCATTGTTCCGGTTTCCAAGTCAGCCGTACCGTCTGCGGACCCGGTTTCCCAAACTACCGAGTGGCGGTTTGAATTGGCACCACAAGACGCTGTCAATCTGCTTCCTGGTCAACAGGTGCAAGTTCAGTTTTCCCAAGCACAAGGTGGCGTACCAGCCAAACTGATGCTGCCCGCGCCCGCCATCGTGCGCCGGGGTGAGCTGACGGCCGTGTATGTTGTCACAGGCAAGGTTTTTGCACTGCGCGCCATACGGGTGGGCGTGAATCAGGGCAGCGACGGTGTGGAAGTGCTTTCCGGCCTGGTTGCGGGGGACGTGGTTGCGCTGGATCCTATTCGTGCCGGGTTTGCCAACGCCACTCCAGCCATAGCCGCTAAGTGAGCCGAGCATGACTGCAAAACAGAACCTCGGGATTTCTGGTCGCATCGCGGCGGCCTTCCAGTCCAACGCACTGACGCCGTTGCTGGCATTGGTGGCCTTGCTGCTGGGCGCCTTCGCGGTGCTGGTTACGCCGCGCGAGGAGGAGCCACAAATCAACGTGACCATGGCCAACGTGATGATTCCCTTCCCGGGAGCCAGTAGCATTGACGTGCAAAACATGGTTGCCCGCCCAGCCGAACAGGTGCTGGGTCAAATCGCTGGTATCGAGCACACTTACTCGGTGGCTCGCCCGGGCGTCGCAGTGCTGACGGTGCAGTTCAAGGTGGGTGTTGCCCACTCAGAGGCGCTGGTTCGCCTGTTTGATGTGTTGAACGCCAACCAGGACTGGTTGCCACGCGACTTGGGCACACTCACACCCATCATCAAACCCAAAGGCATTGACGATGTGCCGGTCGTTGGCGTCACGCTATGGAGCAAGGATGCGCAGTCTGCAGTCGAACTGGAGAGCGTGGCCCACTCGATAGAGGCTGAGATCAAGGCGGTTGCCGGAGTTCGTGAAGTACAGACCTTGGGTGGACCGGGTCGATCTATTCAGGTCGAGTTGAATCCTAGCCGCATGCGCGAGCGGGGGGTGGATGCACTGACCTTGCAAAAAACACTGGCTGCCGCCAATTTTGGAATGCCTGCTGGCGCCGTGGTGGACAACCGGGGGAACCGCCCCGGTGCCCAATTGCTGAGTGTGGAAGCTGGAGAGTTTCTGCGCAATGTCGATGACGTGGGTGACCTGGTGGTGGGTATCAGCCAGGGCAAGCCGGTCTTTCTGCGTGACGTGGCGCGCATCAGTCATGGTGCGCAGCAAGCCCGACGTTATGTGTGGTTTACGCCCGGCGCCGCCATGGCGGCTGAGCAGTCACAAACGCCGACTCCCGATGCTGTCGCCGCAGGTCAAACCTTCCCGGCCGTGACCATACAGGTCACCAAGAAACCGGGCGAAAACGCGGTGGATGTGTCGCGCGCTGTTCGCAGCCGACTGGATGCTTTGCGCAACACCGTGATTCCGTCCAACATGCAGGCCACGATCACGCGCGACTATGGTGAGACTGCGGCCGAAAAGGCCAACAAGCTGATCCAGAAGCTGGCCTTTGCCACGGGGTCGGTGATCTTGCTGGTGGGCCTGGCGCTGGGCCGCCGTGAAGCGCTGATTGTGGGTGCCGCGGTCATCCTGACGCTGACCGCAACGCTGTTTGCATCGTGGGCCTGGGGCTTTACGCTGAACCGCGTTTCACTCTTTGCGCTGATCTTCTCGATTGGCATTCTGGTGGATGACGCGATTGTGGTGGTGGAAAATATCCACCGGCACCAACAGCTGACACCCGATGTGCCGTTGAAAAAAATCATTCCCCGCGCGGTTGACGAAGTGGGTGGCCCCACCATTTTGGCCACGCTGACGGTCATTGCGGCCCTGTTGCCCATGGCCTTTGTGTCGGGGCTGATGGGGCCATATATGAGTCCCATCCCGATCAACTCCAGTTTGGGCATGGCGATTTCGTTGGCGATTGCCTTCACAGTGACTCCGTGGCTCGCCCTGAAATTGATGCGCGAACACGCTGGACTGGCCGGGCACGGCGCGCACCCGCCCGCCCCATCGGGTCAAGGCAAGATAAATAGGTTGTTCTTCAAATTGCTAACGCCGTTTTTGAACAACGCGCGCAACCGCTGGATGCTTTTGGTGGGTATTTTGGGTGCACTGCTTCTGTCGGTTGGCCTCACGCTGGTTCCATCGACCATCTTTGGTGTCGTGCTGAAAATGCTGCCTTTCGACAACAAGAGCGAGTTTCAGGTGGTGGTGGATATGCCCGCGGGTACGCCGCTGGAAGACACCGCAGCCACGCTGCAAGACCTGGGCGCCTTCCTGGCCCAGCAGCCCGAAGTGGCGAACCTGCAAGCCTACGCTGGCACGGCGTCGCCGATCACGTTTAACGGCCTGGTGCGGCAATATTATTTGCGCGCCGATGCCGAGCAGGGTGACCTGCAGGTCAATCTGGTCGACAAACACCAGCGCAGCGACAAAAGCCACGCCATTGCCCAGCGGCTTCGCCCGGAGCTTGAAAAAATTGCCGCCAAACACCTTGCGCGTGTCAAGGTGGTGGAGGTTCCGCCGGGCCCGCCGGTGATGTCGCCCCTGGTGGCGGAAGTCTATGGTCCGGATGAAGCGGGTCGGCAAAGGCTTGCAGCCGAGATCGCGAAGTCATTCGATGACACGCCTGACATCGTCGGCGTAGACACCAGCCTGCGTGAAGATGCGCCCCGCGCCTTCCTGCGGGTTCGTCGCCAACGGGCTGAGTCTTTGGGTATACCGGTGGCAGCGATCGCACAGACCGTTTCCGCCGCGCTGTCGGGGGCCGATGCGGCTTACCTGCATGACAACCAGTCCAAGTACCCGGTGCCCGTGCGGCTCCAGTTGCCGCTGGAGAGTCAGGTGGGTCTGGATGCCATCCTTGCCATGCCGATCCGTGCGGCCAATGGCCAACTTGTGCCCTTGTCGGAACTGGTCAAGGTGGAGCGGGGCATCATCGACAAGCCCTTGTTTACCAAAGACCTCAAGGGGGTGAGCTATGTTTACGGGGATATGGCAGGCAAGCTCGATTCGCCTCTGTACGGGCTGTTTGCGATTCGTGAAAAATTGGCGGAAGCTGCGAAAAACCAGGTGGACGCCGTAGGTGAATACTGGATCCGCCAGCCCGGTGACACCTACCGCGAATACGCCGTCAAGTGGGATGGTGAATCGCAAATCACCTACGACACATTCCGCGACATGGGTGCGGCCTACGCAGTGGGCTTGGTGCTGATCTATTTGTTGGTGGTGGCGCAATTCAAGAGCTACCTGACGCCCATGGTGATCATGGCGCCCATTCCCCTGACCATCATCGGAGTGATGCCTGGCCACGCTCTGATGGGTGCGCAGTTTACCGCGACCAGCATGATCGGCATGATCGCTTTGGCGGGCATTATTGTTCGCAACTCCATCCTGCTGGTGGACTTTATTGAACTACAGGTGAGCCAGGGCATGGCGTTCAAGGAGGCTGTATTGCAATCAGCTTCCGTGCGCGCGCAGCCCATTGCTTTGACCGGTCTGGCGGCCATGATCGGCGCCTTCTTCATTCTGGATGACCCGATTTTTAACGGGTTGGCCGTGTCCCTTATTTTCGGAATACTGGTGTCAACCCTGCTGACTCTGGTCGTCATTCCGGTTCTGTATTACGCGCTATACCGGCGCCGTATGGAGTTGCGTCCTGACGCAACGCCTTCCCAGCCGCAAGAGGCATAACTTTTCTCAACTTCTAAGAAAGTAACACCATGACCGTCCAACGTTATATCGTCGTTTTTGCTGGCCTGTTCATCATGATCTCCCTGGCGCTGGGCGTCGAAGGCAGCCCGCTGTTTGTGAGCAAATGGGCGCTTGCGTTCACCGCCTTTGTCGGGGTGAATCTGTTCCAGTCTGGATTCACCAATTTTTGCCCGCTGGGGATTATTTTGAAGAAACTGGGCGTGCCCGAGTCACAAATTGGTTGTGCCAACTAATTGAGAGAACGCCATGAGCGAACTTAAAACCAAGCAGGCACAAACGGACATTTTGAACCGTTTGCGCCGGGCCGAAGGTCAAATTCGTGGCATACAGCGCATGGTAGAAGAGGGCGAGAGTTGCCTGAAGATAGGGCAGCAATTCTCGGCGGTGCGCAGTGCGCTCGACAGCACTTACTTGCGCATGACCGTCTGCTATATGGAGCAGGAACTCGATGCCTGTATGCAACCAGAGGGAGACAAGCCCGACGTTGCCGAGCTTCTCAAGAACATGGAAACGATGCTGGCCCGGATGTCTTGACTTCTCCCGGGGACCGCTAATCTTCCAGCAGCGACAGGTCGCGCACTGCGCCCTTGTCAGCGGACATCACCAGCTTGGCGTAGGCCTTCAGTGCAGCGGACACCTTGCGGGGGCGTGGCAAGGCAGGTTTCCAGCCCAGCTTGTCTTGCTCTACGCGGCGCTTGGCCAGTTCTTCATCCGATACCAGCACGTTGATGCTGCGGTTGGGGATGTCGATGCGAATACGGTCACCATTGCGCACCAGGCCAATCGCACCACCGGCCGCTGCTTCGGGCGACGCGTGGCCAATGGACAGGCCCGAGGTGCCGCCGGAGAAGCGGCCATCGGTCAGCAGCGCGCAAGCTTTGCCCAATCCCTTGGATTTGATATAGCTGGTGGGGTACAACATTTCCTGCATGCCAGGGCCGCCCTTGGGGCCTTCGTAACGCACGATCACTACGTCACCGGCCTTCACCTTGTCGGCCAGGATGTTGGCCACCGCTTCGTCTTGCGACTCCACCACATGGGCAGGGCCTTCAAACACCATCAGATCGTCATCGACCCCAGCGGTTTTGACAACGCAGCCGTTCAAAGCGATGTTGCCGACCAGCACGGCCAAGCCGCCTTGTTGACTGAAGGCATGCTGGCCAGAGCGGATGCAACCCTCGGCGCGGTCGGCGTCCAGACTGGGCCAGCGGGCGGCCTGGCTGAATGCCACTTGTGTAGGAACGCCGCCGGGGCCGGCCATGTAGAAGGTCTTGACGGCTTCCGACGGATTGCGGGCGATGTCCCACTGGTCCAGCGCATCCTTCATGGTTTTGCTGTGTACGGTGGGCACGTCGGTGTGCAACCGGCCTGCGCGGTCGAGCTCACCCAGGATGCCCATGATGCCGCCTGCACGGTGCACGTCTTCAATGTGGTACTTGTTGGTGTTGGGTGCCACTTTGCACAATTGCGGCACGATCTTGGACATGCGGTCGATGTCGGCCATGGTGAAGTCGATTTCCGCTTCTTGCGCAATCGCCAGAATGTGCAGGATGGTGTTGGTGGAACCGCCCATGGCAATGTCCAGTGCAATCGCGTTCTCGAAGGCCTTGAAGCCCATGGAGCGCGGCAGGATGCTGCTGTCGTCCTCTTCGTAGTAGCGCCTGCACAATTCCACCGCCAGATGCCCGGCGCGCTTGAACAGTTGCTCGCGGTCTGCATGGGTGGCCACTACCGTGCCGTTGCCGGGCAATGACAAGCCGAGCGCTTCGGTCAGGCAATTCATGGAATTCGCCGTGAACATGCCGGAGCAGGAACCACAGGTGGGGCAGGCAGAGCGTTCCACCTCAGCCACGTCCGCGTCACTCACCTTGTCATCTGCGGCCATGACCATGGCGTCGATCAGGTCGAGCTTTTTAAATTCGATCTTTTGGGTCGTGGGGTTGAGCAGCTTGACCTTGCCGGCTTCCATCGGGCCACCGGACACAAACACCACAGGAATGTTCAGGCGCATCGCGGCCATCAGCATGCCGGGGGTGATCTTGTCGCAGTTGGAGATGCACACCATGGCGTCGGCACAGTGGGCGTTGACCATGTATTCCACCGAGTCGGCAATGATGTCGCGGCTGGGCAGCGAATACAGCATGCCGTCATGGCCCATGGCGATGCCGTCGTCAACCGCAATGGTATTGAACTCTTTGGCCACACCGCCGGCTGCTTCAATCTCGCGCGCCACTAACTGGCCCAGGTCTTTCAGGTGCACGTGGCCGGGCACAAACTGGGTAAATGAGTTGACCACCGCAATGATGGGCTTGCTGAAATCATCGTCCTTCATGCCGGTGGCGCGCCACAGTGAACGGGCACCCGCCATATTGCGACCGGCGGTGGAGGTTTTGGAGCGGTAGACGGGCATGGGTGAAGCCTCTGGGTAAGTGCAGTGGATGGAGTAGGCTGAAATTATCCCCCACCGTCGAAGAAGTTTCTTGTCGAAAAATTTTGTCCATTGCGCCGGGATAGGGGACCTGTCGTATAGAGTGACAGGCGGCGCCGCAAAATCCAAGCGGAAAATACCATAGCTACCGGTCTGGAGAAAGTTGCGATGCACGTAGGCAAACCCATCACACTCAGGGGAAAGTCCTTGGGAAGTGGACGATTTCCAGCAATATGCACGCCATTGGTAGGTCACACCCGCGAGCAGATTCTGAGCGAAGTCGAACTGGTAAAAGCTAAGCAGCCCGACCTTTTGGAGTGGCGTGTCGATTTCTTTGCAGACATAGGCAATTTGGCCAAAGTGCTGGCTTTGGCCGCCGAGATTCGGCTGGCTTCGGGTGAAATTCCGCTGTTGTTTACCCGTCGTTCTGCTCGGGAGGGGGGCGAATCCATTGCCGTGAGCGAGGAGTACGTGGTCGCCATGCTGTGTGCCGTGTGCGAAGCCGGTTCGGTCGACTTGGTTGATTTTGAGATGAACAGCGACCCCGCGCACATTGCTCAGCTTCGGGCTGCGGCGCAAGCGCATGGCGTCGCTTTGGTTCTGTCAAACCACAATTTTCAGCTGACCCCACCGCAGGAGGTGCTGCGCCAACGTTTTGCGCAAGCGCAACAGTTAGGCGCCGATGTTGCAAAAATTGCCGTCATGCCGCAGCGTCTTGAGGATGTGCTCAATGTGCTCAGCGCCACATTGGAGTCCAGCCAGAGTCTGAGCATCCCAGTGGTCAGCATGGCCATGGGGCCAGAGGGCGCGATCACCCGATTGTTTGGTGGGGTTTTTGGATCAGCCATGAGCTTCGCAGTGGGCGCGTCCAGTTCGGCCCCCGGGCAGATCCCCATTGAAGATTTGAGCGCCGTTTTGCGCATACTGTCCAAGTCTATGGGCAAGCGATAGAAATGCAGGTCTGGTTCTAGTGAAATGACCGCACAACGGACGGATCAATCCCTGGCTGCGCTATATTGCACAGCCACGCCAACCTGCACCCCAATGTCAAATTTGCGCCACCGGTCTTTTTTGCGCACAGCTGCCAGTTTTTCGGCGGCACTGCTGATCTGCACTGCGATACCAGCAGGTGCCTCAGAGCCGCTGGTCGTGCGGCACAATTTTTTCCTCGATCAAAATGCTGGAACCTTGAACTACAAAGGTGAGGTGCTCGCGCTGATCCTGGAGAAATCCAAGGCCAAATACGGCCCCTATGTCATGAAAAAAGGTGTCCAACAAGATTGGAGCCAAAGCCAGTCTTACAAGCAGCTGGAACAAGGCAACCTCGACCTGATGTCGTCGATGACCAACTATGCGCGCGAACAGTCGGGGCTGCCCGTACGATATTGCCTGTACAAGGGATTGCTTGGCGTTCGCATTGGTATGGGCACGTCCGCTGCGGTAGCTGCACTGGAGGGTGTTCAGACCCGCGAGGCGCTGAACCAGGTCAAGCTCGGGCAGGTGTTTGATTGGCCCGACTACGCGATTCAGACCGAAGCCGGTTTGCATGTGGTGCGACTGACAAGCGTCGCATCGTCCATTGAGCGATTGAAAATGGGGACTTTCCAGTTGTTGCCGCTGGGCATTGTGGAGGTCGCCCCGATAGCCAGGCAATACGACCTGAAGACCATTTCAAGCTGGGCCGTTGTTTACCCCACAGCCTACTATTTCTTTGTCAGCAAGAAGCGACCAGAGCTGGCGGAACGACTGGAGTACGGTTTTGAGCAAGCGATCAAAGACCGAAGCTTTGACCAGCTCTTTGCCAAACGCATTGGGCCATTGGTTGCCGCAGCGGACCTGGACAACCGCAAACTTTTTTCTATCCGTAACCCCTACCTTCCCAAGGCCACGCCGCTGACTCGCAAGGAACTCTGGCACCCTTTAGTGAGCCGCATCTTGCAGTGATGGTTTACCTATGAGACTCGCCCCATGGGTCAATCTGTCTTTAGGTCGCCTGCATCGATGCAAGGCCCTTTTGGTGGCAATGGTTCTGATGGACCCGGTATTGGCCCACGCGCAAACAACCGGCCCTGCCGCCGCGCTGCTGGCCAAACGGGCAGCTTTTCAACCGCAGCTCAAGTCGAGCAGGTTCGGTGAGCCCTTGCATCTGGTTTCGCAAGAGAGAGATGGCCGCCTGGAAGGCGATGTTTACGCAGAGCTGGACCAGCCCTTTGCGCGGGTCGCCGAGGTACTCGGATCGGCAGAATCTGTTTGCACTGTGCTTTTTTGCACCTCAACGTCCGGTCGTGCAAGGCGACCAGTAGCATCGGCGGGGCGCAGTTGGCACTGTCCGCCGGCCCCAAGCAAGCCGTGTCAGCGGCGTCCAATTACAGCATGGTCTACTCCATGCAAGTGAACGCTGGGGACCCGGGGTATCTGGGTGTAAAGCTGTCTGCTCCGCTGGGGCCGCTGTCTACCAGGGACTACGCCATCATGATCGAAGCGGCACCTCTGGACGGTGGGCACACGTTCCTGCACTTTGGGTATGGCTATACCTACGGTAGCCTCGCCAGGTTGGCAATGGGCATTTACCTGGCGAGCGCAGGGCGTACCAAAATTGGATTCACGGTTGTGGGAACCGGCAGTGATGGCAAGCCGCAGCATGTGCAGGGTGAGCGTGGCTCGTTGGAGCGCAACGTCATGCGAAATTACCTGGCGCTCAAGGCATACGCCAGTGTTCAAACCGGAACGCCGCAAGCGCAAATGGAAGCGCGCATGCGCTCCTGGTTTGCACTGACCGAGCGGCACGCGGCCCAATTGCATGAACTGGGCCTGGATGAATACCTGCATGAAAAACACGCGGACCTGGTGCGCATGGGAGCACAACCGCAATAGCCTGCTGCTCAGGCGGTCTGGTCTGCCAGTCGAAAGTCCTCTGCCACGGACAGACCCGGAAAATGAAAACGCACTGGCCCGTCCGGCAAAGCGTTCAGGTATTGGACCACCATGGGGTCGATGCTGTTGCGAACGGCGTCCACAGCCCCCTGGGCCGCCACACGGCCATTGGCCAGAATGATCACATGGTCGGCGATATCCAGGGTCTGCTTGAGCTCATGTGAAACGAACACGCTGGTCAAGCCCATGGAATCGTTCAGTTGGCGAATCAGGCGCGCCGCCGTCTTCAGCGAGATCGGGTCCAGCCCTGAAAACGGCTCGTCGTACATGACCAGTTCGGGGTCCAGCGCAATGGCCCTGGCCAGTGCAATGCGCCGTGCCATGCCTCCGGAGACTTCGCTGGGCAACAGGTCACGAGCGCCGCGAAGCCCGACGGCATTGAGCTTCATTAGCACGATGTCCCGAATCAGTCTTTCGCTCAAGTCCGTGTGCTCACGCAGCGGAAAGGCCACGTTTTCAAAGACCGACAGATCCGCAAACAGTGCCCCAAACTGGAACAGCATGCCCATGCGCCGCCGTGCGGCGTACAGCTGGGGCTGGTCCATGCGACCCACATCGTGGCCATCGAACAGCATTTCGCCGGATTGCGCACGTTGCTCGCCGCCCATCAACCGCAGCGCAGTTGTCTTGCCTGCGCCCATGGGGCCAATCACTATAGTGACTTTGCCGCGCGGGATGCTCAGCGAGACGTTTTCAAGAACCTGGTGCTCCCCGTAGCTGAAGCTCAGGTTGCGAAATTCAACGAGGGAAGAGGGTGGGGGAGTTGCCATAGGTACAAAAGCCTGAAATCCGGGAGCGTCCCAATGATAGGGGATTCACCACTCGGCCGGTTGTCAGCGAGCGGCGATGCCCGCCACGATGGCATCCACCAAAAGGTCGCGTAGCGGGTGTGGAGCGGCCACTTGTGGCAGCAGCAAAGCGACGTTGAAGGGTATAGCCACGCTGAGCGGACGCACCACCAGTTGAGGTCCGGCCATGGCAGAAGCGGTCAGCGGGTTCACAATAGCCAGACCCAGGCCCCGCTGCACCATGGCGCAGACCGCGACGGCGCTGGCGGTCTCGAACCGTGTGATGCGCTCCACACCGGCATCCCGAAACACGGAGTCAATCGCGTGGCGGTAAGGGTCGCTTTCTGCCAGGCCAATGAATGGTTCCTGTGCAAAGTCTTGCGGGGAAAGCATCGTCCGTTTGCAAAGACGGTGTCCGGTGGGCAGCACAGCGACCTCGTTGACTTTCAGCAGTGCGCGCAGTTCCACGCCGGTGGGCGCCTCTGTGGTTTCGCTCAGGCCCACATCAAAGCGCTGTTCACTTAGCGCCTGCTCCAGCCAGGGCGCCTCCAGCGGCACGATGCTCACACTGACTTCTGGGTGGTTCTGCTGCAAGTGCACCAAAGCCAGCGGCACCAATGCATGCGCCAGCGCAGGCAGGCAGGCCAGGCGCAGGCGCCCCGTGGTCAGGGTGCGGAGCTCTTGCGCGCGGGCCGATATCTGCTCCAGGCCGACAAACGAGCGCTCAACCTCCTGCATCAATGCCAACGCCCGCGAAGTGGGCCGCAGGCGCCCACGCACGCGGTCAAACAGGGCGAAACCCAGCAGGTACTCCAGCCGCGCCAGTTCCCGGCTCAAGGTGGGCTGGCTCGATGCGCTTGCCTCTGCTGCACGGCTCAGATTGCCATGAAGCATGATGGCGCGAAACAGGCCTAACTGGCGGTGGGTCAGTAGTGGCGCAGCATTTTCGCGTGCTCGGAGCCTTGGCGCCATAGCGTTCTGCTCCGTGTCCCCCGCCCGCTGTGCGGGCTCCTCCTTGACCTGCGCAGAACGCTCTGGCGCCAAGGCTCCTGGGGGCGTTGCGTGGGTTTTGGGTTGACGGGGCATGGTTTTACTATATCCATATTGAATGGCTTTAGAAAAAAAATGGCATTGATTGAATGGAATTGGGCTGACATCATCCTGTTCATGAACCCTTTTACCCCCTCCACCCTCGCTTCCCTGGCCCAGCAACACGGCACACCGCTGTGGGTGTATGACGCCGCTACCATCACCGCCCGAGTCCAGGCACTGCGCCAGTTTGACGTGGTTCGATTTGCGCAAAAGGCCAACTCGAATACGCACATCCTGCGCCTGCTAAAGAGTTTGGGTGTGGTGGTGGATGCCGTGTCGCTGGGCGAAGTAGAGCGAGCCCTGGCCGCAGGCTTTGCGCCTGGTCTGCACAACGGGCACGCCGAAATTGTCTTCACCGCCGACCTGCTGGACCGCACGACGCTGCCGCGCCTGGTGGAACTGGGAATTCCGGTCAACTGCGGCTCTATCGACATGCTGGACCAGCTGGGCGCCGTCAGCCCATGTCACCCGGTGTGGCTGCGCATCAATCCAGGTTTTGGACACGGCCACAGCAACAAGACCAACACCGGTGGCGAGCACAGCAAGCATGGAATCTGGCATGCAGATCTGGCAGCCGCCTTGGGCAAGGTTCGTCGCAATGGCTTGTCGCTGCAAGGCCTGCACATGCACATCGGCTCGGGCGTGGATTATGCGCATCTGCAAGAGGTTTGCGGTGCCATGGTTGCTCTAGTGCGTAGCGTCAAGGCACAGGGCATGGACCTGGTGGCGGTTTCGGCGGGCGGTGGCCTGTCCATTCCCTATGGTGCGGGCGAGCCACCCATCGACACCGCCCATTATTTTTCGTTGTGGGATGCTGCGCGCCAGCAAATCGCAGCAGAGTTGGGCCACCCGGTGGGGTTGGAGCTGGAGCCAGGGCGCTACCTGGTGGCCGAATCCGGTGTGCTGGTCAGCGAAGTGCGCGCCACCAAGGCCCAGGGCGTCAGGCATTTTGTGATGGTGGACGCTGGCTTCAGCGATCTGGCCCGACCCGCCATGTATGGCAGCTACCACGGCATGGAGTTCATCCACGCCGATGGCACACCGGTCACAGGCGTGGCGCAACCCACCGTGGTGGCCGGGCCTTTGTGCGAGTCGGGCGATGTGTTCACCCAGGGTGAAGGCGGCGTGGTGCTTCAGCGCGAGTTGCCCGTCGCACAGGTAGGAGACCTGCTGGTGGTGCACGACACCGGGGCCTACGGCGCATCCATGTCCTCCAACTACAACAGCCGCCCCCTCATCCCCGAAGTACTGGTTGAAAGCGGGCAAGCGCGGCTGATTCGGCGCAAGCAGACGGTGGCGGAGCTGATCGCACTGGAAGCGGTGTAAAAATCACCTCCTATGCTGCGCTACCTCACCATCCCCGTCACCCCGTTCCAACAAAACTGCTCGCTCGTCTGGTGCGACCAGACTCTGAAGGCCGCCGTCATCGATCCCGGCGGTGATCTGGACCGCATCCTGGCTGAAGTCCAGCGCCTGGGACTCACTTTGGAGCAGATCTGGTTGACGCATGCCCATATCGACCACGCCGGTGGCACGGCCGAGCTGGCGCAGCGTCTGCACCTGCCCATCATCGGCCCGCATGTGGCCGACCAGTTCTGGATCGATGGCTTGCCCCAGCAAAGCAAGATGTTTGGCTTTGCCCACGCCGATGTGTTCAAGCCGACCCGCTGGCTGGTCGATGGCGATACGGTCACCGTGGGACACTGTGACGTAGCGGTTCGGCACTGCCCCGGGCACACGCCCGGCCATGTGGTGTTCTATTGCGGCGAGGCCAAACGTGCGTTTGTAGGCGACGTGCTGTTTGCCGGCTCCATTGGGCGCACCGATTTTCCGCAGGGCGACCACGATACCCTGATTGCCAGTATCACCCAGCGCCTGTGGCCCATGGGCGATGACACGGTGTTCATCCCCGGGCACGGACCCGAGAGCACGTTTGGCCGCGAGCGGCGCAGCAACCCCTACGTGGCCGACACCTGACGGGGCGATGCGGCACAATCCGGTGCATCCCTATCAACCCGATTGACCATGTCTGATACCGCCCCCATTTCCCCCCGCGACAAGGCCGACATCCTGGCCCAGGCCCTGCCCTACATCCGCAAGTTCCATGGCAAGACCATGGTCATCAAGTACGGCGGCAACGCCATGACCGACCCCGAGCTGCAAAAAGCCTTTGCCGAAGATGTGGTGTTGCTCAAGCTGGTCGGCATCAACCCGGTGGTGGTACACGGCGGCGGGCCGCAGATCGAGAATGCGCTCAAACGCCTGGGCAAAAAGGGCGAGTTCATCCAGGGCATGCGCGTGACGGATGCCGAGACTATGGAAGTGGTGGAGTGGGTGCTGGGTGGCGAGGTGCAGCAGGACATCGTGGGCCTGATCAACCAGGCCGGTGGCAAGGCGGTGGGCCTGACCGGTCGCGACGGTGGCATGATTCGCGCGCAAAAACTCAAGATGATGGACAGCGCCAACCCCAGCATCGAGCATGACGTGGGCCAGGTGGGCGACATCGTCAGCGTGGACCCCAGCGTAGTCAAGGCCCTGCAGGATGACGCCTTCATTCCTGTTATCAGTCCCATCGGTTTTGGCGTCAACAACGAAAGCTACAACATCAACGCCGACGTGGTGGCCGCCAAACTGGCGACCGTACTCAAGGCTGAAAAGTTGATGATGCTGACCAATATCAGCGGTGTGCTGGACAAGGCGGGCCAACTGCTGACGGACCTGACCGCGCGGCGCATTGACGAACTGTTTGCCGATGGCACCATCTCCGGCGGCATGCTGCCCAAGATTGCTGGCGCACTGGATGCGGCCAAGAGCGGGGTCAACTCGGTGCACATCATCGATGGCCGCGTGCCCCATGTGCTGTTGCTCGAGATTTTGACGGAGCAGGCCTACGGCACCATGATCAGGTCGCACTGAGAGTTGCTATTGTTTTTATAGCTGGTTGCGCATATCCCACGGCGTCTGGAGGGTTATTTCATGAGACTTTTGCTGGTAGAAGACGATGTGATGGTGGCCAGCGGCATCAAGCTCGGACTCAGTGGTGCAGGCTACGCGGTGGACTGGGTTGGCAGCGCCGAGCGGGCGCTGGAAGTCACCCGCGCGGAAACCTTTGACCTGGCCGTCATCGACATTGGTCTGCCCGGAATGGACGGGTTGGCGTTGACCCAGGCCTTACGCAAGGGGGGCCACGCCATGCCGGTGCTGATTCTGACGGCGCGTGATGCCTTGCAAGACCGGGTGCAGGGGCTGGATATGGGTGGTGACGACTACATGGTCAAACCCTTTGAACTACCGGAACTGCTGGCCCGACTGCGCGCGCTATTACGCCGCTCCCAGGCCGCTACGTCTGCCACCTTGAGCTTCGGGCCGCTGGAGCTGGACACCGCGCTGCGCCAGGCCTGCATACGCTCTGCAGGTGGCGGTATCGCACAGCCCATCGAGTTGGGACCACGCGAGTGGACCGTCATGGAGTACCTGATGCTGCAGGCCCCCAAACCGGCCAACAAGGACAAACTGCTGCAAGCTCTGACCGGCTGGGACAAGGAAATTACGCCCAACGCGGTAGAGGTGTATATCTCCCGCCTGCGCGGCAAGCTCGAACCCCACGGCCTGGCTTTGCGCTCCATCCGTGGCTTTGGTTACCGGCTGGAGTTGCTGTCGCCGCCCGGCGATGGTGCTCCTGAGGCTGGCGTGCCCGGACCGTGATCCAGGCCGCACAAGCCGGCATGGCCTCGGGCCTGCAGCGGCGCTTGCTGCTGCTGCTGCTGGTGCCTCTGGTGGCACTGGCAGTTCTCAATACCTGGTTTGACTTCCGTTCGGCCGACAGTGCCGCCCTGCAGCAGGACCGGCAATTGCTGGCCATGGTGCCATTGTTGGCAGGTTCCGTGGTGGCCCGTGGAAACACCGCAGGCGATCCGCCAGTCTTGCTGATGGCGCCACCGATGGAAGATTTTTTGAATGCACGCCCCGGCGTGTCGGCTTTTGCCCTGGTCGGGCCCGAGGGCAGCGTGCTGACGGGCGATGCCTGGCTGAGCGGCATGCCACCCGCCACCGGTGAACCCGAGTTTTCCAGCCGGGAGTTTGATGGTGTCACCTACCGCATCGTCAGCCAGCGCATGAACACGGTGGTCGGCGAATTGGTGCTGCGCCTGGCCGATGGCTCGGACCCGCGCCAGCAATGGCTGCGCCTGCTGTGGTTCAAAGTGGGCTTGCCCAACCTGGTGCTGGCGGTTGCTGCATTTTTTGGTGTGAACTGGGCCGTGCGCCGCGCCCTGCGCCCGTTGATGGAACTCAAGGAGGCGGTTGAGAGTCGCTCCCCGCGCGATCTCACGGCGCTGGATGCCTACGGTTCACCCGATGAAGTGCGCCCGTTGGTGCTGGCGCTCAACCGCTTGTTCGATCTGGTCAACGCACAGGCTGAGAGTCAGCACCGTTTCGTGGCCGATGCGGCGCACCAGTTGCGCACGCCCCTGGCCGGACTACAGGCCCAGGTGGAGGCCTGGGCCATGGCCGTGGCGGCCAAGGCGGCAGAGGCGCAGCCAGACTGGGTTTATAAGGAAAATAGCCCTCTAGCCCTCGTGGATGTTGCGCAAACAGCTATTACTTTAGGAGCAGATCAGGTTTTCAAGCTGCGCCAGGCCGTGCGGCGCACCAGCCAATTGGCCAACCAGTTGCTCGCGCTGTCGCGTGCCGACGCCCGCAGCGCCCAAACACAACCCATGCAGCGCGTGGACTTGCAGCAGTTATGCGAGGTGATGCTGGAAACGCATCTGGATGCGGCTTCTGCCAAAGACATTGATTTGGGGCTGGACACGGTGGAGGCGCATGCCTCGGGTCACGCCTGGCTGCTGCGCGAGCTGCTGGGCAACCTGGTGGACAACGCCATCCGCTACACCCCGCGCGGTGGGTGCGTCACGCTGCGCTGTGGCTGGTGCCAGGTGGACGGGCAAGCCACCGGACAGCCATTTCTGGAAGTCGAAGACAACGGCCCCGGCGTGCCCCCGCACGAGCGTGCGCGCATGCTGGAGCGCTTCTACCGCATCACCGGTACGGTGGGCGAGGGCAGCGGCCTGGGCCTGGCCATCGCCGATGAAATCGCCCGCGTGCATAACAGCCAGCTGCAGGTGCTGGACGGGCACGGCGGCGTGGGACTGCGTATGCATTTAAGGCTACCCACCTAGGCAAAACCCTTGCAAGTGCTATGCGAGAATGATTTGAACCACCACCGCTCCGCACCATGCCAGACGTACTGAACCCCTCTGAAGAGTCCCCAGACACTGCGCCGCAGGAATCCGGATCGGCAGCGCCTGTGGCGGGCGTTCGCAAGCGGCCCAAGCCGGGTGAGCGCAGGGTGCAGATTCTGCAAGCGCTGGCCAGTATGCTGGAGCAACCCGGAGGTGAGCGCATCACCACAGCCGCGCTGGCTGCCCGTCTGGACGTGAGCGAAGCCGCGCTGTACCGCCACTTTGCCAGCAAGGCGCAGATGTTCGAAGGCCTGATTGAGTTCATTGAGCAGACCGTCTTCACGCTGATCAACCAGATCGTGGAGCGCGAACAGGCTGCCGCCGACGGCGCAGTCGACACCGGCGTGCGCCAGGCCACCAAAGTGGTTGCCATGCTGATGCAGTTTGCCGAGAAGAACCCGGGCATGGCCCGCGTCATGGTGGGCGATGCCCTGGTGTTTGAGAACGACCGCCTGCAACAGCGCATGAACCAGTTCTTTGACAAGATTGAATCCACCCTCAAACAGTGCCTGCGCGACGGCGCAAGCGCCAGCGCATCTGCCACACCGACTGTCGATGCGCAGGTGCGCGCCTCTGCGTTGGCCGCATTTGTGGCCGGGCGCCTGCAACGCTTTGCACGCTCGGGTTACAAGCGCCTGCCGTCCGAGCACCTCGACGCGGCAATGCGACTGTTGCTCGGGTAAACCCGCCCCCCGGTTAGAAAACAGCCTCTAGAAACCACAGTTTTCAGATGCGCGGCAAGGAAATGCTGCAAAATAGCACGATCGTTCTATTTTGTGGTGTTGTGAATCCATGTCCATTGCGTCTATATCTGCCAAGTTGATCAGCAAGGCCCGCCCGGCTACCAGCCGGTCGGCTGCCGATGGCAATACCGCTTCAGGTCGTGCCCTGCAAAAAGGGCAGCAAACCAAAATGGCCATTGTGGAAGCGGCCTTGAACCTGGCCACGCAGATTGGGCTGGAAGGGTTGAGTATTGGCGCATTGGCTGAAGCCACCCACATGAGCAAGTCCGGCGTGTTTGCCCACTTTGGGTCGCGTGAAGAATTGCAGATATCGGTCATCCACCAGTACTTTGCCCAGTTCGAGCAGGCCGTTTTTTACGCCGCCATGGAGCAGCCCCGTGGTCTGCCCCGGGTCAAGGCCCTGTTTGCCAACTGGATGAAACTGGTGGCCGAAGAGATCCAGGCTGGCTGCATTTTCATCAGCGGCGCCGTTGAGTTCGACGACCGCCCCGGCCCCGTGCGTGACGCGCTGGCTGCCTCGGTGCAGACCTGGCTGGCCGCCATGAACCGTTCCATCGTGCTGGCAAAGGCATGCGGCCACTTGCGCGCCGATGTGGACGAGGAGCAAATGGCGTTCGAAATTCACGGCCTCATATTGGCTTTGCACTACGAAGCCCGTTTTCTGCACAAACCCGGCTCGATAGCGCGCGCCAACAAAGGGTTCGACAACATTCTCGCGCGCTACGGCGCACCCGCCATTTCCTGACCCAACCGTTTTACTAGGAGTTTTTAGCATGCCCACTTACACCCCGCCACTGCGCGACATGCAGTTTGTGATGCACGAAGTGCTCAACGTTGTGAATGACTTGCAGCAGATTCCGAAACACGCTGATATCGACGCCGACACCATCAACGCGGTGCTCGAAGAAGGTGGCAAGTTCGCCTCCGAAGTGATCTTTCCGCTGAACGTGTCTGGCGACACTGAGGGTTGCACGCTCGACCAGGCAACGCACTCCGTGACCACGCCCAAGGGCTTCAAGGAAGCCTACAAAACCTACGTCGAAGGGGGCTGGGCCGCGCTGGCCTGTGATACCGAGTTTGGCGGCCAGGGCCTGCCCCTGGTCGTCAACAGCATGTTCTACGAAATGATGAACAGTGCCAACCAGGCCTGGACCATGTACCCCGGTCTGACGCATGGCGCGTACGCGGCCCTGCACACGCACGGCACCGACGAGCAAAAGAAAACCTACCTGCACAAGATGACCAGCGGCGAGTGGACCGGCACCATGTGCCTGACCGAGCCCCATTGCGGTACCGACCTGGGCCTGATGCGCACCAAGGCCGAGCCGCAGGCCGACGGAAGCTACAAGATCACAGGTAACAAGATTTTCATCAGTGCCGGTGAACACGACCTTGCCGACAACATCATCCACCTGGTGCTGGCTCGCCTGCCCGATGCGCCCCCCGGTATCAAGGGCGTGAGCTTGTTCATCGTCCCCAAGTTCATGGTGAACGGCGACGGTTCCTTGGGCGCACGTAATGGCATTTACTGTGGCGGCATTGAACACAAGATGGGCATCAAGGCCAGCGCTACGGCACAGATCGTGCTCGAAGACGCCGTTGGCACCCTGGTCGGCCAGCCTAACAAGGGCATGCAGGGCATGTTCGTGATGATGAACGCCGCCCGCCTGGGCGTTGGCAACCAGTCGCTGGGACTGACCGAAGTAGCCTTCCAGAATGCATTGGCCTACGCCAAGGACCGCATCCAGATGCGATCACTCACCGGCACCAAGGCCCGGGACAAGGCGGCCGACCCCATCATCGTGCACCCCGATGTGCGCAAGATGCTGCTCACCGCAAAAGCCTACGCCGAAGGCGGTCGCGCACTGCAAGGCTTTTGCTCCATGCTGCTGGAAAAAGAGCACTACCACCCCGATGAAAAGGTGCGCAAGGACTCCGGCGAAATGCTGGCCATGCTGACCCCCATCGTCAAAGCCTTTCTGACCGACAACGGCCACATTGCCACCAATGCCTGCCAGCAGGTGTTTGGCGGCCACGGCTTTATCAAAGAGTGGGGCATGGAGCAGTTTGTGCGCGACAACCGTATCAACATGATCTATGAGGGCACCAATACCATCCAGTCACTGGACTTATTGGGGCGCAAGATTTTGGGCAACAACGGCGCCACGCTGAAGAAGTTTGGCAAGCTGGTGGGCAAGCTGGTGGAAGAAGAAGGCGTCAACGAAAAGATGGCCGAGTTCATCACCCCCATCGCCATTTTGGGCGACCAGATGACCAAGTTCACCACCGAAATCGGCTTCAAGGGTTTTCAGAATGCGGACGAGGTTGGGGCCGCTGCGGTGGACTACCTGCGTGTGGCCGGGCACCTGGTGTTTGGCTACTTCTGGGCGCGCATGGCGCAAGTGGCCTTGCGTGAGATCGCGACTGGCAACACAGACCCGTTCTATCTGGCCAAGCTGCAAACCGCACGGTTCTATTTTGCCAAACTGTTCCCCGAGACCACCACACTGATGCGCACGGCACGCACAGGCAGCAAGGTGCTCATGGACACCGACGCAGCGCTGGCCTGAATCGATTACCCTGACCCACTAACCACCAAAGAGGAGACTTTCATGATTCGTTCCACCATCGCACTGACCATCGGCCTGACTTGCCTGTCTGCTTCCGCGCAGATGACCCCGGTGGGCACCTGGCATTCCATTGACGACAAAACCAGTGAAATCAAGTCCGAGATCACCATCGCTGAAACGGCCGGCGTGATCACCGGGAAAGTCACCAAATTGCTGCGCAAAGATGCCAAACAGGATCAGGTCTGTGACGAATGTTCCGATGACCGCAAAGGCAAACTGGTGTTGGGCTTGGAGATCATTCGTGGTGCGAAAAAAGCCGAGGGAAAAGACGTGTGGGAAGACGGCAAGATTCTCGACCCTGAAAATGGCAAGAACTACACGCTGCGCCTGACGCCTGTTGAGGGCGGGAAAAAGCTGGAGGTGCGCGGCTCGGTATTTGGCATAGGACGCACCCAGACCTGGGTTCGCGTGAACTAGCTTCTCTGCATGGCAGCGCGCGGCGGCCTGGCCACAGGCGCTGTCCTCAACTGATAAATCAACTGGAACACTTTTATGTCCCGTTTCAATGTTCGAAAAGTCGCCGTGCTGGGTGCCGGAGTCATGGGTGCGCAAATTGCTGCCCATCTGGTCAACGTCAAGGTCCCGGTCATCCTGTTTGACCTGCACGCCAAAGAAGGCCCAAAGAACGGCATCGTCACCAAGGCCATCGAAGGCTTGAAAAAGCTCAAACCTGCGCCGCTGGGTGTGACCGACGACGCGGTGCTGATCCAGCAAGCCAACTACGAAGAGCACATGGCGCTGCTGGGTGAGTGTGACCTGATCATTGAGGCCATTGCCGAGCGCATGGACTGGAAGCTTGATCTGTACAAAAAGATCGCACCATTCATTGCGCCCCACGCCATTGTGGCCAGCAACACCTCGGGTCTGTCCATCACCCGGCTCAGCGAGGCACTGCCCGAAGCAATCAAGCCGCGCTTCTGTGGCATCCACTTCTTTAACCCGCCGCGTTACATGGCGCTGGTGGAACTGATCAACACCCCCACCACATTGCCGCAATCGCTGGACGACCTGGAAGCCTTTGTCACCAGCAACCTGGGCAAGGGCGTGGTGCGCGCCAAGGACTCCCCCAACTTCATTGCCAACCGTGTTGGTATTGCCGGCATGCTGGCCACCATGAAGGAAGTGGAAAACTTTGGCTTGACCTATGACGTGGTCGATGACCTGACCGGCAAGAAACTGGGCCGGGCATCCAGCGGCACTTTCCGCACGGCAGACGTCGTGGGTCTGGACACCATGGCCCACGTGATCAAGACGCTGCAGGACACGCTATCGATTGAAACCGACCCGTTCTACGATTGCTTTGCCACCCCCGCTGTGTTGAAGACCTTGCTGGAAATGGGCAACCTGGGCCAGAAAACCAAGGCCGGGTTCTTCAAGAAGCTTGGGCGCGATGTGATGCGCTTTGACCTGGACAGCAAAGAATACGTGGTGGCTGGTGAAAAGGCCGACGAGGTTTACGCCCGCATGCTGAAAAAACCCGCAGGCGAACGCCTGAAGTTGCTGCGCAATGCCGAGGGCAAGCAGGGGCAATTCCTGTGGGCGATTTTGCGCAATGCCTTCCACTATGCCGCTGTGCACCTGGCCAGCATTGCCGACAACGCCCGCGATGTGGACTTCTGCATGCGCTGGGGCTTCGGCATGCAGCAGGGTCCGTTCGAGTTGTGGCAAGAGGCTGGCTGGCTGGACGTGGCCAACATGGTCCAGGAGGATATTGAGGCCGGTAAGGCGCTGTGCAAGGCACCGCTGCCCGCTTGGGTTTTCAAAGGCCCGGTGGCCGATGCGGGTGGTGTGCATACTCCTGCGGGATCGTGGAACCCCACCTCCGAAAAATTTGTTGCCCCACGCAGCCTGCCGGTCTATGCGCGTCAGCACTTCCCCGAGAGTGTGCTGGGTGCCAATGCGCCCTCGGCAACAACGGCAGGCAAGACGCTGTTCGAAGACGAATCCATTCGCCTGTGGACGCTGGATGACGAAGTCGTGATTGCCAGCATCAAGACCAAGATGCATGCCATCGGCCCCGGTGTGGTCGAAGGCCTGCTGCAAGGCCAGGCGCTGGCTTCCAAAGAGTACAAGGGACTGGTGATCTGGTCACCCGACGAGATGTTCTCCGCCGGTGCCGACCTGCAGTCCATGCTGCCCGCCTTCATGATGGGCGGTGCTGCTGCCATCAGTGGCGCAGAAGAGGAAATGCAGCAGGCCATGCTGGCTCTGCGCTATTCCAACGTACCGGTGGTGTCTGCCGTGCGCGGCCTCGCTCTGGGTGGCGGCTGTGAGCTGGCGGTGTATTCCAGTCGCCGAGTCGTGGCGATGGAAAGCTATGTCGGTCTGGTCGAGGTGGGCGTAGGCCTGGTGCCTGGTGCCGGTGGCCTGACCTATATCGCCCGCCGTGCGGCCGAGAACATGGCACTGTCCACCTCCAAGGATGTGCTGCCCTTCCTCACCGAGGGCTTCACTGGCGCTGCCATGGCCAAGGTGGGCACCAGCGCGCTGGAAAGCCGCAAGCTGGGCTACCTCCTGGAGAGCGACGTCATCGTGCCGCACAAGGATGAGCTGCTGTTCGTCGCCATCAACGAGGCCCGCGCCCTGTTTGCCGGTGGCTACCGCGCGCCGCACAAGCGCCTGTTCCCCGTGGCCGGTCGCAGCGGCATCGCCACCATCACGGCGCAACTAGTCAATATGCGCGACGGTGGCTTCATCAGCGCACACGACTTTCACATTGGCAAGCTGATTGCCGAGGTGGTGTGCGGCGGTCAGCTGGATGCTGGCACCCTGGTCAGCGAGGAATATCTCATGGCCATGGAACGCAAGGCGTTCTGCAGCTTACTGACCCATCCCAAGACCCAGGAGCGGATCATGGGAATGATGTCAACGGGCAAACCCGTGCGTAACTGATTGAAAGAAATTCATGAAACAAGTTCAAGACGCCTACATCGTTGCCGCCACCCGCACGCCTATCGGCCGCTCTGGCCGGGGCTACTTCCGCAACACCCGCCCCGATGAGCTGCTGGTAGCGGCCATCCGCAGCGCCATGCTGCAGGTGCCCACGCTGGACCCCAAGGCGATTGAGGACGCCATCATTGGCTGCTCGTTCCCCGAGGGAGAGCAGGGCATGAACATGGCCCGCATCGCCACCGGCCTGGCCTTTGCCCACCCGGTGGGCGGCGTCACGGTCAACCGCTTCTGCGCCTCGGGCGTGACGGCCATCCAGATGGCCGCCGACCGCATCCGCGTGGGCGAGGCCGATGTGATGATCGCCGGGGGTGCCGAGTCCATGAGCATGGTGCCCATGGGTGGCAACAAGGTTTCGTTCAACCCTGCCATTTTCGAGCGAGATGAAAACATCGGCATC
>CAJAVE010000265.1 GCA_903945325.1 uncultured beta proteobacterium
AAATGGCCTTGTGTTTGCCGCGCAAACGGAGAGCAACTTCGCTGGCTACTCGTCCGAGGACCTTGTCGGTCGCGTCAATCACAAACCACTCGTGCACGACCTCAGCGGGTTTTGCGCTGAAAGTTGACATGAGTTTTCTCTTTTAAAGGAGGGTTTGGCGGGCTCTTTTCCACGGTCGGCGTTCCTCTGATGGGAATCTCTTAGGTGGGGGATACCTGGGCGCCACGCGCTTTCGGCAACTTCGCCGCGGAACCACAAAAGCGCTGCGAAGCCCATGATTATAGGATATTTGGAAGAAAACAGCCAATTCCGCGTTTTCTGCCAAATTGCAGGTGTGAGACAGTCTTCGCCCGGAGCCCACGAACGGGGCGAGTAAAGCAGAGACGGTTACCATCCAAGGATGTTTAGTTATCGCCACGCCTTCCACGCCGGAAACCACGCCGACGTCCTCAAACACACCGTCTTGCTTGCAGTATTGCGCCACATGGTGCAAAAAGACGCTGCCTTGACGGTGTTCGACACCCACGCCGGCGCTGGCCTCTACCGCCTGGACGGAGACTATGCGCAAACCAGTGCTGAAGCGGCTGACGGATTCCTCAAACTGGTCGCAAGCAAACCCGCCGAGCCGTTTGCGCCGCTGTTGCAAGACTATCTGGACCTGGTTGCCGGTTTCAACAAACAGGGCAGCCACAAGGTCTACCCCGGCTCACCCTTCATCATCCATAAGGTGATACAGGAACGTGACCGTGACAAGCTCAAGCTGTTCGAACTGCACCCGACCGACACGAAAACCCTGACCGCCAACATTGCCCAGCTGGAGGCCGGCCGCCAGATTGCGATCCTGCGGGAAGACGGCTTTGAGGGCGTGAAGAAATTCCTGCCGCCACCGTCCCGGCGCGCGTTGCTGCTGTGCGACCCCAGCTACGAACTGAAGACTGACTATGGTCGTGTTGCGGTCATGGTGGCAGATGCACTGCAGCGGTTCGTCACCGGCACCTATGCGGTGTGGTACCCCATCATTCCACGGCCCGAAGCGCACGACCTGCCCAAGAAGCTCAAGACCCTGGCCAACAAGGCGGGCAAGAGCTGGCTGGGCGTCACGCTCACGGTCAAATCGAGCAAGCTGCTGCAAGACGATGCAGGCGAAGTGGTTCGCCCGGGTTTGCCAGCCAGCGGCGTGTTCATCATCAATCCGCCGCATACACTGAAGGCCGGCTTGCAAAAAGCCATGCCGCAAATGGTGGACCTGCTCAAGCAGGATGCCAATGCCACCTTTACGCTAGAGAGTGGGGGCTAGCCCCAGCCGCTCACACAGCGCCAGGGTCGCCACACTCTGGTTCATGGTGTAGAAGTGCAGCGCCGGTGCGCCACCCGCGCGCAATTGTTCACACAGGCCCGTCACCACATCCAGACCAAAGGCTTTGATGGACGCCGAGTCGTCGCCAAAGCTTTGCAGCCGCAGGCGAATCCAGCGGGGAATCTCGGCGCCACTGGCGTCCGAGAAACGCATCAACTGCGTCGAGCTGGTGATGGGCATGATGCCCGGCACTATGGGCACGTTCAACCCCAGCGCAGCCACGTCATCGACAAAACGGAAGTAGGCATCGGGGTTGTAAAAATACTGGGTGATGGCCGAGTTCGCACCGGCACCCACCTTGGCAGCAAAGGCCTGCAAATCACTGTGGGGCGACTTGGATTGGGGGTGGGTTTCAGGATAGGCCGCCACCTCGATGTGGAAGTCATCGCCCGTTTCAGCTCGAATGAAGGCCACCAGGTCACTGGCGTAGTGGAACTCGCCCCCAGCACCGTAGCCGCTAGGCAAATCTCCGCGCAGTGCCACCAGGCGTTTGACGCCCATGGCCTTGAGCGTTGCCAGTTGCACACGCACTGTCTCGTGGGTAGCGCCAATGCACGAGAAGTGCGATGCAGCAGTCACACCCTCGGCCAGGATTTCAGACACTGCGTTGAACGTGCCCTCTTGCGTGGAGCCGCCCGCGCCAAAAGTCACCGAGCAGAACTCGGGCTTGATCGCATACAGCTGCTGGCGTACCACGCGCAGCTTGGCCACACCTTCCGGTGTCTTGGGCGGGAAAAATTCCACGCTGACAGGCATGCGGGTTGTTTCAGACATAGCTTCTCTCTCGGTTATTGCAGGTCGACTGCAAAGTCTCAGGTTTTAGTGGCGCAGATAAAAAACTCGCGGTTACCGTCGCCACCTTCAATCGGCGAATCAAACCAAGCGGTCACCTTCAGACCCAGTTCGGCGCAGGCTTCACGCAGCCGTTGCTCCACGATGGCGTACATCGCAGGATCCTTGACGATTCCGCCTTTGCCCACCTGGCCCGGTTGCAACTCGAACTGCGGCTTGACCAGAGTCAGCAACGTTCCGCCCGCTTTCAAAAAAGGTACGACGGCCGGCAACACCAGTGTTTGCGAAATGAAGGACAGGTCGCCCACCACCACGTCAAACTCCGTCACAAACGGCTTCGCGTCCTCATTTTCAGGATCAAATTGGCCTCCAGCCCCCGTGTAGTTTGCGCAAGCAGCTATCAAATCACTAGCATCCAGTGATCGTGCGTTGACCTTCTCCACACACAGCACCCGACCATCCTCACGCAGCTTGGGGTGCAACTGGGCACTGCCCACGTCCACACCGACCACCATGCGCGCACCATGGTGCAGCAGGCAGTCGGTAAAGCCACCGGTGCTTTGCCCGACATCCAGACAAGCCAGACCGTCCACCGACAGCCCGACGTGCTTGAGCGCGGCTTCGAGCTTCAGGCCGCCACGGGACACATAGCGGGCCTCCGAATCATCCAGCAACCGCACCTCGGCCGCCTCAGGAACCTCGTCGCCATTTTTGGCAATGCGCTTCCACGCCTCGCCCTGCAGCCATTCCACACCATCGGCAATCAGACGCTGGGCCTGCGACCGGGTGGTGGCCTGGCCACGTTGAACGAGTAGTTGGTCAATGCGCATAGTTTTCCAGTTGTTGCACCGCGAGCACTCCCCTTACCAGGGATACCGCCGAACCGGCTTAGCCGGGCGGCTGGTATCGCCCCCTCGAGGGGGAGGCGCCGCAGGCGCTTCGGGGGGGTTCAATAACGGTACGTGTCTTTTTTGTACGGGCCTGACTTGCTGACGCCAATGTAGGCGGCCTGCTCGTCGGACAACTCGGACAGCATGGCGCCAACCTTCTTCAGGTGCAGGCGCGCGACCTTTTCGTCCAGGTGCTTGGGCAACACGTAGACCTTGCCGTTCTTGTATTCCTTGGGCTTGGTGAACAGTTCGATCTGGGCAATGGTCTGGTTGGCAAAGCTGGACGACATCACAAAGCTGGGGTGGCCGGTGCCGCAGCCCAGGTTCACCAAACGGCCCTTGGCCAGCAGGATGATGCGCTTTTCTGCCTTCTTGCCCTTTGCCGGGAAGATCACGTGGTCGACCTGGGGCTTGATCTCGTCCCACTTGCACTTCTCCAGCGAAGCGACGTCGATTTCGTTGTCAAAGTGACCGATGTTGCAGACGATGGCCTGGTCCTTCATGGCATCCATGTGCTTGTAGGTGATGACGTTTTTGTTGCCGGTGCAGGTCACAAAAATGTCGCACTTGTCGGCTGCGTATTCCATGGTCACAACCTTGTAGCCTTCCATGGCCGCTTGCAGGGCGTTGATGGGGTCGATCTCGGTCACCCATACCTGGGCAGACAAGGCACGCAGCGCCTGGGC
>CAJAVE010000266.1 GCA_903945325.1 uncultured beta proteobacterium
ATCAGCCAGGACGCTGGAGCGCCTCGGCTTCACAAAAGAAGGCTACCTTCGAGAACGGTGGATCGTTGGCGACGAGGTCTCAGACACGGCTCTCTACGGCCTGCTTCAACGCGAGTGGAAGAGTGAGTCTTGAATATCAGACACCAAGCGACACCCCCGCCACACAATCCGTGGCACCATGCACGCCTGATCCAACCCGTCGTGTTGTTCACTCCATTCAAAAGGTATCTTTATGCAATATCGCCGTCTTGGCCGTAGCGGCCTGCAGGTTAGTGTTTTGTCTCTGGGCTCGTGGGTCACTTACCACAACCAGGTGGACGTGGCCGCCGCCAAGGAAATGCTGGCCGCGGCGATGGATGCGGGCGTCAACTTTTATGACAACGCCGAGGTCTATGCGCTGGGCAAGAGTGAAACCGTGATGGGTGCGGCCATCAAGGAGCTCAACTGGCCGCGCCTGAACTATGTGGTTTCCACCAAGTTTTTCTGGGGCCTGTCCCGCGAGGGCAATACCGTCAACCGCAAGGACACGCTGAACCGCAAGTACCTGATGCAAGCCATAGATGGGTCTCTCCAGCGCATGGGGCTGGACTTTATTGATCTGGTGTACTGCCACCGCCCCGACCCGCACACGCCGATTGAGGAAACCGTGCGCGCCATGAGCGACATGATTGCCCAGGGCAAGGCCCTGTACTGGGGCACCAGCGAGTGGTCGGCGGCCGACATTCGCGCCGCCTGGGAGATTGCCGAGCGCCACCACCTGCACAAACCGGTGATGGAGCAACCCCAGTACAACGTGTTTTGCCGCAAGCGGGTGGAGCAGGAATATGCCCGTCTGTACGAGGACATTGGCCTGGGTCTGACCACCTGGAGCCCGCTGGCCAGTGGCTTGCTGACCGGCAAGTACCGCGATGGTGTGCCTGAAGGCAGCCGTGGCGCGGTGAAGGGCATGGACTTTTTGCTCAAGGGCTTGACCGACCAGGCCAAAAACGCCGCTGTGTCCAAACTGGCCGTGGTTGCCGCCGAGCTGGATTGCAGCCTGAGCCAGCTGGCCATTGCCTGGACCGCGCACAACCCGCGCGTCAGCACGGTAATCACCGGCGCATCCCGGCTGTCGCAGTTGCAGGACAACATGGGCGCGATGGATGTGGTGGCCAAACTCACGCCTGAGGTCATGGCAAAAATTGACGAGGCCACGCTGGCGCTGGCGGAGTAAACACAGAATCGGGGGGCTATGGGTGTATAACCAAGTCCCCCTCAATACCAAGAAAGAACCGACATGGGCGCGCAGTGGAAAGCAAAAGGCAAGGAACTGGCAGCCAATGCCAAGGGCAAACTGTTTGGACGCCTGTCCAAAGACATCATGGTGGCGGCGCGCAACGGTGCCGACCCGGGCTCCAACTCGCGCCTGCGCCTGCTGGTGGAGCAGGCCCGCAAGGTCTCCATGCCCAAGGACACGCTGGACCGCGCCATCAAGAAAGGCGCCGGCCTGACAGGTGAGGCCGTCCATTTTGAACACGTGATGTATGAAGGCTTCGCCCCTCACCGCGTCGCCGTGATGGTGGAATGCCTGACTGACAACGTGAACCGCACCGCGCCCGAAATGCGCGTGCTGTTTCGCAAGGGTCAACTAGGTACATCGGGCTCGGTGGCATGGGACTTTGACCACCTGGGCATGATTGAAGCAGAACCGTCGGCCCCGGGCGCGGACGCTGAGGTAGCTGCCATTGAAGCGGGCGCGCAGGACTTTGAGCCGGGCGACACGGAGGGCAACACCCTGTTCCTGACCGATGCAACCGACCTGGACCTGGTCAGCCGCGCACTGCCGACCCATGGCTTCACCGTCGTCTCGGCCAAACTGGGCTACAAACCCAAGAACCCCATCGACCCGGCCAGCCTGAGCGCGGCTGATCTGGAGGAAGTAGAAGCCTTCCTCGCAGCCATCGACGGCAACGACGATGTGCAGAATGTGTATGTAGGTTTGGCTGGATAGGCAGCGTGGTGGCCTACATCCCGCAGCTGCGCCTGTACCAGGACTGGCTGGCCGCAGAGCGTGGTCTGGCTTTTGACAGCTACGACGCGCTGTGGCGCTGGTCGATTGGCGATCTGGATGCGTTCTGGCAAAGCATTTGGGATTTCTTCAATTTGCAGTCCCCCACGCCGCACACGGCCGTGCTGGCCAGTCGCAGCATGCCCGGTGCGCAGTGGTTTCCCGGCGCGCACGTCAACTACGCGCAGCAAGTGTTGCGCCATGTGGATGCGGCCCAGGCAGCAGGCTTCGCCGCCATTCTGAGCCACAACGAGAAGAGCCTGGCCAGTGGCGCGCCACACCGCGAATTGAGCTGGCCCGAGTTGCGCAGGCAGGTCGCCTCGCTGGCCCTGCACCTGCGCGCCCAGGGTGTGATGCCCGGCGACCGCGTGGCGGCCTACCTGCCCAATACACCCGAGACCGCTGTGGCGTTTCTGGCCACGGTGAGCATTGGCGGCGTGTGGAGCCTGTGCGCGCCCGACATGGGTACCAATGCGGTGCTGGACCGCTTCCAGCAGATCACCCCCAAGGTGCTCATTGCCTGCGACGGCGTCACCTACGGCGGGCGCGACCTGGACCGCACGGGTGTGGTGGCTGAGCTGTGCGCTGCGCTGCCATCGGTGCAGCATGTCATCCTCCATGCCAATCTGGGGCTGGAAGAATATGCTACTAAATTGGTAGCTGGTTACGCACTGTTTACGGCTGCTACAGCCCTAAATGACTCTGAAATTGCAGCGTTTGAACCCCTTTGGCTGCCTTTTGACCACCCGCTGTGGATTGTCTATTCCAGCGGCACCACGGGCTTGCCCAAGCCCATCGTCCACAGCCATGGTGGCACGATTCTGGTGGCGATGGCGCTCAAGTGTTTGCACAACGACATTGGGTGCAGCTACCACCCCAACTCGTTGGGCGAGCGCTACCACTGGTACAGCTCCACCGGCTGGGTGATGTGGAATGCCCAGGTGGCCGGTTTGTTGGGTGGCACGACCTGCTGCATTTTTGACGGCAACCCGGGCGGCAGCACGGTGGACGCCGCAGGCAACAGACTGGCGCCCGACTGGACCACGCTGTGGCGCTTTGCGTCCAACCTGGGCGTCACGTTCTTTGGTGCGGGGGCTGCCTTTTTTGCCAACTGCCTCAAAGCGGGTGTGGACCTGCGAAGCTGTGGTGACCTCTCGCAGGTGCGGGCGCTGGGCACAACCGGCTCCCCGCTGAGCGCGGAAGCCCAGGCCTGGGGCACGGAGCAGTTCGCACGCATGGCGGCCACAGAAGCCCAGAAAGACATCTGGTGGTGCAACATCTCTGGTGGCACCGACTTTGCCGGGG
>CAJAVE010000267.1 GCA_903945325.1 uncultured beta proteobacterium
GCCACCTTTTCCAGCACGCGAGAAATGGCGGGATTAGCCCGAATACGCTCCGCCAAAAAGTGGGTCAGCAGAACCGAAGTCAAACCATACAGAAACGTAATGACCGCAATGGTGGTCGCCATAAACCCATAGGTGATCAAGCCCTGCTGGCGCGCCGGGTCCACAAACAGGGGGAAGAACGCCATGTAGAACAATATCGCCTTGGGGTTGAGCAAGGTAATCATGAGTGCCTGGCGAAAGTAGTGGCCCGCCGTGATGTTGAGCACTGGTGCCGCACCGGGCTTGGCCAGCAGCATCTTCGCACCCAGCCAGGCCAGGTAGGCAGCGCCGACCCACTGCACCATATTGAAGGCGTCCGGATAGGCTGCCAAAAGGGCGGCCACACCGGCCACCGCAGACCACATCAAGACCTGGTCACCGCCAATGACGCCAAAAGTCGCCGCCAATCCCCCCGCAATACCGCCCTTGCTGGTGGAGGTAATCAATGCCAGATTGCCCGGCCCTGGGATAAGGAGAAACACGATGATGGTGACGACAAAAGTGCCGTAGTCGGTGACGCCGAGCATGGTTGGGTTCTTTCTGGGGAAAGGTGGAGTTTACGTTGGAATTTTGGCGGTACGAATTTGTAGTGTTCTTCGGCTGGAGACGCTTCTCTTGCAGCGCGTTTGTGTGTGCGCTCGTTGCATTCTGTTCGTTGGACTTTGTTCGTTGCACGCATCAGGCGTGGGATGCACGTTTTGCTCCGTGTCCTCCGCCCGCTATGCGGGCTCCTCCTTGACCTGCGCAAAACGCACACCTCACGCCTGATGCTGGAGGTTGTAGCGCGCAAAGCCCGGGTGACACAAATTGCTTTGACATGTTGTCGAACGGGATATTTGCCACAGCACGGCAGAGCTCCACCGTAGACCAATCGTGTTGCTGTTACTACATATGAGAAGAAGGCGACTACAGCCCGGGATTTCAGTCAACAAAGCGAGCACCGTAGGATCGGGTGGGTTATGCGTTTTGCGCAGGTCAAGGAGGAGCCCGCGCAGCGGGCGGAGGACACGGAGCAAAACGCATAGCCCACCTGATCCGAAGCCCCAGAAAATGTCAGCTGGGCACTCGCATCCAGACAATACACCGTTCCGCATCCAACCCCGGCACAACCAGTTGTTCCACGTGAAACACTTCCACCCCAGCCGGCAAAACAGCTATCTCATCCTTAGGATACTTGCCCTTCATCGCCATCCACACTCCCTGCTCTGCCAACGCACCACCAGACCAACTCGTAAAGTCCACCAACGAAGCAAAGGCCCGGGAACTGACGATGTCGTATTGATCCGTCAAGCTTTCCACCCGCGCATGCACCCCACGCAAATTGGGCAACTTCAAGCTCGCCGCCACCTGTTGAATGAAAGCCGCTTTCTTGCCAACCGTATCCACACAATGCACGGTCATGTCAGGGCAGCAGATGGCAATCACGATGCCAGGCAGACCAGCACCCGAACCGACGTCCAGCAAACGCAAGGACACAGACTTATCCACGAGTTGTCTGCGCAATGGCGCGATCACGGCCAAGCTATCGAGTAAATGGTGGGTCAGCATTTCAGACGGATCACGCACCGCGGTCAGGTTGTAGACCTTGGTCCACTTCTGGATCAAATCCATGTAGGCCAAAAGTGCCGTGATTTGATCGGCATGCAAAGCGATTCCGAGCGCTGGAAGCGCTTGCTCCAGCACTTGTCGCCGGTCCACTCCTCCGCTTGCCGGAGTCATGTCGCGACACCTTCGACAGCGTCCACAACCGGGCTTCCCACAAAACCGCGGAACTTGCCCTTCTTCAAATGAATCAGCAACAGCGAAATGGTCGCAGGGGTAATGCCCGACATGCGTGATGCCTGACCCAAGGTTTCGGGGCGCTGCTTGCTCAGGCGCTGACGGGCTTCAATGCTGAGCGCTGTGACTTGCATATAGTCCAGCTCATCGGGCAATCGCAAATTCTCATAGTGGGCGGCACGCAACACCTCGTCGTTTTGTCGATCGATGTAACCCGAGTACTTGGCCGCAATCTCCACCTGCTCGATGACTGCCGCCACAAACACATCCTGGGCGAGCGCCGTTTTCAACGCATCATTGGACCCTGTTTCACGTGAAACATCGCAGGCCAGGGGCAAGTTTTGACTGGCGTAGCGCCCACCGTCCAGCGACATCAGCGCGGCGTATCCAATCCCGGGGCGGCGCAACAAATCACCCAGGTTGTACTCATGCTCGATGGCTTTGCCTAAAACACGCTCGGACTCTTCTGCCGCCAGGTTCTTGGGGCTGACCCAGATGCCGCGCAGGCGCTCTGTCTCGATTGCCACCGCATCGCGCTTGCGGCAAAAGGTTTCCCAGCGGGCGTTATCCACCAGCCCCAATTGCCTGCCCGCTTCAGTCAGTCTGGCATCGGCGTTGTCTTCCCGCAGCTGCAGGCGAAACTCGGCCCGGCTGGTGAACATGCGATACGGCTCGGTCACGCCCTTGGTAATCAGGTCATCGACCAGCACGCCCAGATAGGCCTGGTCGCGGCCGGGCAACCAGGTGTCGCCGGTGTAGCTGGCAGTGCCCGCAGCACTCAAGGCCACATCTCCACCACCCATCGCACGCACTTGAAGGGCGGCATTCAACCCGGCAAACAGACCCTGGGCAGCGGCCTCCTCGTAGCCCGTGGTGCCGTTGATCTGCCCGGCAAAGAACAGACCGCCGATCTGGCGGGTCTCGAAACTGCTCTTCAGTGAGCGGGGGTCAAAGTAGTCGTACTCGATGGCGTAGCCGGGTCGCAGGATATGTACGTTCTCCAGACCGGCCATACTTCGCACCAGCTCGTACTGAATGTCAAACGGCAGGCTGGTGCTGATACCGTTGGGGTAGTACTCGTGTGTGGTCAGGCCTTCGGGTTCCAGAAAAATCTGGTGGCTGTCTTTGTCGGCAAAGCGGTTGACCTTGTCTTCCACACTCGGGCAATAGCGCGGGCCCACGCCTTCGATCTTGCCGGTGAACATGGGGCTGCGATCAAACCCGCTGCGAATGATGTCGTGCGTGCGCGCGTTGGTGTGGGTGATCCAGCATGGCATTTGCTGCGGATGCATATCGAGCCGGCCCATGAAACTGAACACCGGCATGGTTTGGCTCATGCCACCCGGCATTCCGTCGCCGGGTTGCTCCTGGCATTTGCTGAAGTCGATGGAACGGCCATCCAGGCGCGGCGGCGTGCCGGTTTTCAGCCGTGCCTGCGGCAACTTGAGTTCCTTGAGCCGCTCGCTCAGGGAAATTGCGGGCGGGTCGCCTGCCCTTCCGGCGGCATAGTTGTTGAGCCCCACATGGATCTTGCCGTTCAGAAAAGTACCCGCAGTCAACACCACGGTTGTGGACCGGAATCGAACACCCACCTGGGTCACGGCGCCCACCACGCGCTCCCCGGTTCCTGTGCTCTCCACCATCAAGTCGTCCACCGCTTGCTGGAACAGCCACAGGTTGGGCTGGTTTTCCAGCATGCGGCGAATGGCGGCTTTGTACAAAACCCGGTCTGCCTGCGCCCGCGTGGCGCGCACGGCCGGGCCTTTGCTGGAGTTCAGCGTTCGGAACTGGATGCCGCCTTCGTCCGTTGCCAATGCCATGGCACCGCCCAGCGCATCCACTTCTTTCACCAGGTGGCCTTTGCCAATGCCCCCGATCGACGGGTTGCAACTCATCTGCCCCAGCGTCTCAATATTGTGGCTGAGCAGCAAAGTCTTGCAGCCCATTCGGGCCGCAGCCAAGGCAGCCTCGGTGCCGGCATGGCCACCGCCGAC
>CAJAVE010000268.1 GCA_903945325.1 uncultured beta proteobacterium
GCAACGTGGCACTGCAGCAGGCCGGCTTCGCCCCCGTCTACCGCGGCAGCGAACTGGCCGACGCCGTGCTTGCCCCGGTGCGCGACGCCCTGGGCCAGCTGCTGCAGGCGCACGACCCCGCCTGCGCAGGCGGGCTGTAGAGATTGGCGGCAGCGTGTATTTACCGGTGGCCCTGCCGCAGCGGCTGGAGGAGCTGTTTGGCATCGTCATGCAGATGGCGGCGGAAATTGACGACCCGTTCGAGCAGGCGTTTTTTCAGATGGTGCATTTGCCCTATCTGCAGCCGTTTGAGGATGTGAACAAACGCGTGTCCCGACTGGCGGCCAACATACCGCTCATTCGCCACAATCTGTGCCCGCTGTCCTTCATCGACGTGCCGCAGTCGGCCTATGTGGACGCCATGATCGGCGTGTATGAGCTCAACCGCATCGAGCTGCTGCGTGACGTTTTCGTCTGGGCCTACGAGCGTTCATGCCAGCAATACGTGGCGGTCCAGCAGAACTTGGTGCCGCCCGACATTTTTCGCCTGCGCTATCGCCAGGCCTTGAGCGAAGTCGTGGCCGCCATTGTTAAAAACAACGAGGCCGCCACCTGCCTGGACCAGGTCCGTTTCATGGCGAGCATGCTGGACTTTGAGACGATCAAGGCGCGCATCGAAGCCTGCCTGGTGTTTGAGGCCACGGTGCTCAAGCAGGGCGTGCGCACGGAGGCACTGCGCGGACTGCACTACCTGTTTTTGAGCGGCGAAGAGATAGCGCGTGGCGACTTCAAAGCCATGCTGGGCATGAGCGACCGCGGCGCTACCGATGCGCTGGGCGCGCTGGTCAGGCGCGGGCTGCTCAAATCCGACTCGCCGCAAGGCAGGGTGCGCTTCGGCTTGCCGCAGCATGCTTTGCGCTTTCTGTTCCCGCAGTTGTGGCCCGAGGCGGAGGCCGATTCAGTCAACCACTGAGTGAAAAATCGGGCGCTAGCCCCCGTGGAATGTGCGCGACAAGCTATCAAAACCGTAGCAAATGCGTTCATACCAGGCACTGCGCCGCTGTGGAGCCGATATGCGCCACATCAACACATGGCCAGATTTCTGTGACCGCTGCGGTACCTGCCGATACCATCGGCGCCCATGCAACCCTTCAAACTCACCCTCACCGATTTCACGCTTGAACACTTCATGCAGCACTACTGGCAGCAAAAGCCGGTGGTCATCCGCCAGGGGTTCCAGAATTTTCAGGACCCCATCACCCCCGAAGAGCTCGCCGGGCTGGCGTGCGAGGAGCAAATCGACTCGCGCCTGGTCTACAAGAAGCGGGGCAAGTGGCAAGCCGAGAACGGCCCCTTTGAGTCGTATGACCACCTGGGCAAAACGGGCTGGTCGCTGATCGTGCAGGCCGTCAACCACTGGTCGCCCGAGGTGGCCGAGCTGGTCAAGCCCTTTGACTTCATCCCCAAGTGGCGCCTGGACGACGTGATGATCAGCTACTCGCGCCCCAAGGGCGGCGTGGGCCCGCACATTGACCTGTATGACGTGTTCATCTGCCAGGGTTCCGGGCGGCGCCAGTGGCGCGTGGGTGACCGCGGCGAGCACCGCCAGTTTGCGGCCCACGCAGCGCTGCTGCATGTGGACCCGTTCGAGGCCATCATCGACGTGGAGCTGCTGCCAGGCGACATTTTGTACATCCCGCCAGGTTTTCCGCACGACGGCGTGTCGCTGGAGCCGTCCATGAGCTTTTCGGTCGGTTTCCGGGGCAAGTCGGCCTGCGACATGCTCAGCGGCCTGGCCGACCATGTCATCGACAAGGAGCTGGGCAGCACGCTGTTCAGCGACCCGGGCCGCCCCATTCACACCCACCAGGGCCAGATCAACGCCACCGACTTTGCCCACATCAAGGCGCAGTTGCAGTCCATTCTGGACGACGACACGCTGATGGCCGACTTTGCCGGCAGTTTCCTGTCCAAGACCAAATGCCAGCTCGACCTGCAGGCGCTGGACGAGCCGCTGGATGAGGCGGACCTGCTCAATACCCTGAAGACCCAGCCCCTGGTGCGCACCGGCGGCTTGCGCTGTTTTTACGTGGATGCCACGTTGGGCGAGGGCGTTTGCTATGTGGATGGCGAGCGCCACGCCTTTGGTGCCAAGGCGCAGGCCGCCGTCGTGGCGCTGTGCGACCACGACGTGGTCAACCAGAAACTGCTTCGCGCGGGTTTGAAAAATCCACAGTTTGTGACGGCGCTCACCCAATGGGTGAATGCGGGCTACTGGTACTTCGAAGACTAACGCCCGAAGGAGCCTGGGCGGCAGAGGGTTTTGCGCAGGTCAAGGAGGAGCCCGCACGGCGGGCGGAGGAC
>CAJAVE010000269.1 GCA_903945325.1 uncultured beta proteobacterium
ATTGCTGCCACCTATGGTCAGCATGTCCGTCTCCACCACGCTGGCATCACCCAGCGTGACTTGCTGCGTCTTCATCTCCAGTGCCAAATCCCCACTCAACTGCACAAAACCAAATACGTCTATTTCTAGCGCACCGCTGGCTTCCAGCATGCTGCCCTTGCTACTGGTCGCAGACAGCTTCAATTCCTTGCCTGCCACTGTGGTGCCAATGGCATGGTCACCGGAAAAGTCAGCGACTGGCTGCCCCGTGGATGAACGGTTATAAGCCAGTGCGACATTGCTGGCCGCAAGCGTGACACCCTGCCAGCCCGATACAGCCACAGTACCCAAAGCCCCCGATAGGCTGGACCACTGGTTGTCAGCATTAGCGGTGTCGGTGAACAGACCCAACACGAAATCAAGACCAGTGGCGCTCAGACCAAAAAAGTCTGGGGTATCAATGCCAACACCGACAGCAGCCGACAGGTCAACTCCCGCAATCCAAATGGGATTGACCGTACGGGTTGTTTCATCGGCAAGAGTCAGAATGGTGGGCTCACCAGCCCAATGCACTGCCAGGGAACCTGACGCCTGCACAAAACCAGCCAGGCTCAATTGGGCTCCAGTAATGCCAATTTCACGTGTCCCGGCACCCAAGTCAGAGCCAAAGGTGTAGGCATGGCCCGCCGCCGTCATGGCCAAGCCGCTGGCATCACCGGTGGTCTCATTCATGCGCAGAGAAACCTCATCTGCGGAGAGGGAAATTTCACCGCCCAGGCTGGCGTACAAGCCGCCACGCGCTTCGACAATGCGTCCGGCCGAACTGATGGAAAGGCCTAGAGTGGTGTCTTGAACACCGACCACAAAAGTACCCGATTCAACCTGGGCACCCGCAGACTCCGCCACGATGCGCATGGCATCGGCCACCGCGTCACGCTCAAAGTAGAAATTGCCGGACACCGACAACACCTCACCAAGCGACGCGGTCAGCCCAGTTACACCGACAGCCTGCAAATTGCTTGAAGCGGGGACATCACCAAACGCGTAGCTGAAGTCACCTGCGAACTGCAACACGCGTCCGGTCTGTAACGCACCCGTACGATTGACAACCACCCGAGCCAAGTCGGCATTGACACTGCCGAAGCCGCCCCCAGACAGGGCCAGACTGCCGGAAGCCTCAAACAACAACCCTTCTGTTGATTGCACCAATCCAAATGCGCCATTGACAACACCAACCGACACGCCGCCCGCAACCAATGACGCAGACGCTTCACTGCCAGCAATAACAAAGTCGCTCCCCAACACGGAAACCCCAACAGTGGCCGTAAGGGACACCGATTGCACCGACCCGGTCAGGGTGCCACTTGCAAGGACGTATTCCCCGCCACTGCCATCACCGTCAAAAACCGAAGAGCCAACATTCAGGGCATGCTGACTCAGGTCCAGCAGCGCATCGTTGGCAGCACCCGTCGGCAGATTGCCATAACCCAAGCCGAGGTCCAAGGCCAAATTGGTGCCCTGTAGTGTCAAACCGTCAATGCCGGTTACCGACGCTCCATCCATCAGGCCTTTGGCCATAACCCAACCGTAGGTAGCACCCGCTGAAGAAGGTTCAACAAAAGCCAAATCCAGATCAAGATTGCTCAGTGTCAAGCCCTTGCCACCACTGCCCAGGAAGGCCGTCGTGTTTTCAGCGTGCAGGGTCCAGACATTGGTATTGATTGGACTGCCACCGTTCGGGCTCAGACTTTCGTCAGCGTCATACCCCAAGGTAAAGGTACCACTGGCGGAGAGTGCACCCGCCAAATCCAGGGTGCCCGCAAAAGTAACGGGGGCTACATCCTGAAAGTAGTCGAAATTCAACCATTGACCAATTTGATCCCCCGGCTCATTGCCCAATGCGCCCAGGATGTAGCCGATGGATGGGTCCAGTGTGTGGGCGGTCAACACCAGACTGTTGTTGCCCTGTGTCACCTCGAAATACAGATCCGAGTCAGTTCTCAGGAGACCAGAGCCCACATCAAACTTGCCGGTGGCTGAACCAAAGTTCATGACAGTAAAGGACTGCCCGTCGACGGGCTTGAAACCGTCAATCAACTGAATGGAAAGTGTTCCGTCAAGGATGGCCTGTCCAGTGACATTGAGCTGATCGTAGTGCCCTGCACCATCTCCCGCAGTTGCACCTCCCAGTTCTATCTCCAAAGTTCCACTCGGTGTCTGGGTGTAGGTCGCAACGGTTACCACACCCGGGGAATGCCCAGGGCTCACCGTGCCGGCATTCAGGAGCGAAAGTGTAGTTTGGGCCTTTCCGCCCAGCACCTCGTTGGCCGCAACCATCATATTCGCGTTCAAGAAACCGTCACGCGCAGCCATCTGCCCGATGTCAAACAGAACCGCATCCACCGCAAAAGTTTGTGCAGCGCCAGTCGCCGCAGGGCTGGAAAGCAGCCGGGCAACCAATGGCACTGATATATAGGGGCTGGTATTGACCTGGGACGCCGCGTAGGCTTCGGTCAGACTCTGGATGTCATTGCGATCCGGCAACAGCGCCAGCTTCAACGGTGCTAAAAGAGGGTCAGCGTTGAGTAGAACGCGTGGTTCCAACGGCTCAATTCGAAAGGCATCACGACGCAATGCATCACGAATTCGAACAGCCAAAGATCTTTTAATTGGTTTCATGATGAAGCCCGCAGGTGAAATTAACTTTTTACGAAAACCATTGCGCAAGCCAATGCGCCGCCTAAATGCATTCGACTGGAACCGTGGCTCCAATCAAAAAGTGATCATTTACGAGGATCCGGCGTGCCATGAAAAGCCTATTCGCCCAATTCACGACACTATTGATCCACATCAAGCAGATTTTGGACCAGAAACTGCTGAGTTGCAATCCCTGAAATCCCGCCCCACGGTGGAGCATACGCCAAGAAATTGGAGGATGTGAGGGCCTGCGCGCTGCCCCGGAATGCCGTTTCATGTCATCGCCGGCGCATTGCTATGTTTTTTATAGCTGGTTGCGCAGATTCCATATGGCCTAGAGGCCCATTTCATACATAAAATGCGGCCCGAAACAGGATAAGGTGCGAAAACTACCCGGCTTTTTTTCACGTATCGCAGGAAATAGGCTGGGCTATCCGCCCAATGAAGGTGCCCAATGCCGTGTGAAAGGTCCTGGTCGGGGAAACTTCCAGCCAGAGGCCAGGACGATTGCGAATGTCAGCAGATTAACGCCAGCAAGCCGCCACAGCCAGGTCCACCGTGGAGTACTTGCCCGTGTCGTATGACGCAAGCGACTTGCGGCCCGTGTTGGTTAAGGTGAAATTGCCACAATCGTCAGTGGCGGCACTACCGGTTCGGGTGGCAGTGATGGTGTAGGTGTTGGCGGCTGCACTGACAGTCAGGTTATAGGCCGCCGTGCCCTCGCCAGGTCTTGGGGAGGTGCGAAAAGACTGAGCTCCCCACAGCGTGTCATCAGTCACTGCAACCGCAGTGGCAGCCGAGGTTTCGTTGTATTTGTAATGCTCGCTGTAAAACCGTTCCATCCACTGCTGCGCTGCCAGCAATTGGGTCTTCGCGTCACCCCTTCGCCCCTTGGCGATGGACTCGTTGTAACTTGGCAGGGCCACGGCGGCCAGAATGCCGATGATGGCCACCACGATCATGACTTCGATCAGGGTGAAGCCTCGGGTCGAACCGGCACACAGGCCCGGCTTGGTACACATTGAACTGCTCATTGGTCAGACCTCATTCCTGAAATTTCACGCCATTGCCGACGTGAGGGTACCAAAAATTGTGGCGTTTCAACCAGTTCATTGGCGCCCAATGTTGCCCAGGTTCCCTTTTTCCCGGCTATTTTCAACACTACCGTACTTTTTTGATCGGTACTGGTTTTACCAAACGCATACACCGGGGTCGATACGCCGTCGATCATGACGTCAACTGCACTCAATTGGCCCGTGGGCAAGCCTGTAAGAGGGTTGAAACTGAAATTGCTCGGTATGGCAGCGGGGTCGCAATAGGTCGCCTGGTCCGGGTTGGGTCTGACAGTCTTGCCTTTGACCTCGCCACCAGCCAGCACCAGACTGCTCAACACCATTTCATTATTCTTGGTGTCGGTTCCGGTGGTCGCGAGGGCTGGAAAATTGTGGTAATACCCATCATCGGTACTGGCGTTAAATTTCGTATCTCCACCATTGGAAATGAACAGCGCGTTATTGGCTCCCCTCTTCAAGGTGAATTTGTGCATGGTCGACAAATTGCTATTGGGCAGGGCTCGTGGAGTGGGCGTTGTCCAATTGAACCGGTCGTAGACCGTAATCACCCGTTGCGTCTTGGTCGCATCCGGGAAATCGGTCGATTCAATAGCCCGACCTGTTCCAAAGTGAACCATGATGCCCCCAAAGCCCGGGGCGCTCAGCACCGGCGAGGTGGTGATTGAAAGCCGGTCGGTGCCACTCTTGGCTTCAAACAGCGGAATGGGCGTGGTGCCAGACAAAAAGGCCGACTTCCAGTTGGAGGTAGTGGCACTTGAAACGTCGAACTTCCATACCCGGCCCAACAAGTCAGTGCCATAGACAAGGTCGGCCTTGCCGTCATTATTGGTATCAACCCAGTTCGCACCCATCAGTCCGTTTGAACCCTGAGTATCGGTTGGAATCTTGATGTAATGGGTGCCTGCAGTCCAGGTGCCACTGCTGGGGCCGTCGACAAACAGCACATACAGATAGGCACGCCCAGCGGTTGAGCCCACGCCATTGGGTACCAAAATGGCGTACTTGTCATTGTTCATGCGCACCACTGGGCTGGCCTGCTTGCTGATCGGGTGTTTCTGATAGTCACCAATGATGTATCCAAGGTCACTGCTGTCGTCAGAGGTAAACATCCATTTGTAAATGGTACCGGCGTTGCTCTCAGTGAGCGTCGAGGGTGAAGTGACATCCAACGCAAAAACCGCACGTCCACCTCGCCCCAGGCTACTGAACAAATAGGTTTTCCACAACGCTGACGTGCTGCTGCCCACCAGCACGTCACCGGTAAAGGGGCTTCCGTCCATTCCCGACAGGATGGTGGAGCCTTGAGACAAGCTCCTCAGTCGACTCACCATGGGCGACGGCAAATACGACAGCACTGGCGCACCGGCATCGGTGCCAGTGGCTTTGAAGCCGTGCAGCATCCCGTCGTTGGAGCCCACCCACAGCAGCGAGTCGCGCGCCTTTTGGTCAGTAATGAAACTGGCATAGGTCGGTGCACCAGTGGGCAAAACGCCCATATTTTCAGCAACAGGGCGCGACTGCAGCCACGGCGACGAATTCACCACCATGCCCATCACATTTTCATCGCTGCGCTTGCGCCATATCCCCACCGGTATCTCTTGCGTGCGGTCACCGCGCAGGTAGTTCATTAACTGTTCCCCCTGCGTGGTCGTCAGCGCACCCGTGCCGGTGCCGAGCAAGGCAGTCGCAAAACCTGTCTCGAAAGTGGTGGTAGTTCGCCAAGCCACCCCGGTATTGCCATCGTTGGTTATCACCACTCGATCGGCGGCCGCTACACCTGTCAGCTTTTTGCCGGCATCCCAATCTGGGGTATCCGAAAACTGGCCGCTGCTCAGCAGTTTCTTGGCCTCAACCGTTCCGTAAAACTCGTCCTTGTTGAAGTTGGAAATGTATTTGTAGCTCCCCTCTTCAATCGAAGTGCTGGAGGTTGCCGGTGACGAGTTACTCTTGCCGATAATATTGGACAAGGCTTTGCGCAACTGTTCTTCCAACTGATCCGGGCGGCGAGCCAGGTAGTACCCGTCAGGCGTTCCATCGGGACCGGTTGTTCCATCGGCCTTGACGGCGTCCCATGATGCAACGGTGGTTGGCAACGCGACCTCGGTAAAAGTGCCTGTATTGGCTCCGGATGTCACTTTGGTGCTGGAAGTAAAGTTGCCGTATTTGGCTGCATACCAGAGTGGATCATTGACAACTGCATTCGCAGCGCCAACCATATTAAAGCGCGCAGTCACCGCGAAATTCTTGTCTTGCACGGCGCAGTAGCCAGCTGCCCCAGTCTTCTCCGGGATCGGGTTGACGTAGCAAGCCCCATCTGCAGCGGTTACCGTGTTGTTGTTCGTACCATCTGCGTTGGTATTTTTAAATGTGATGAAGGAGTCATAGGTGGTTGCGTTGGTCGCAGTGCGGTATGCGGCAACGCCGCACAAATAGCCATCCCGTCCAGTCAGCAAGGTGCTTCCATGATTCCAGTGCTGATGCGTCAGGTAGCGGCCATTGGCCGACGCACCGCCCGGTATCTTGGTCACACCGATCACACTGAAGCCGTGCGTTCCGGCCGCGCCCGAACAGTTGGCCGGGACATCGGTCGTAATTTTGATATCCCACCCGGTAGGGCTTGCCGAGTTGGCAACCAAGTCATATCGCAGAAACCCTGTCAAGTCCATGTCGTAATCACCACCGAGCAAGCGGTCATTCCAGGTCAATATGAAGGCACCATGGGTGGCACTGGAACTGATCGACGCAAAGGTCAAAATGGCACCCGTGTTGTTACTCCACAAACTCTCGGGTGTGATGTAGACATACTTTTTGGGGTTGCTTCCCGGTATCAATACATCGATGCGCGCCGCACCGCCGGACAACGATGCCGCCAGGGTCTTGACTTTAAGGGCATCCTGGATGAACTTCAAATCGGGTGGTGGAGTTGTGATGGTGCGAATTTTGGACGTATTCGCATACAAAGCAGCGCCCGCCACCTGGTAGGTACCGCCCATGGCAGGCGCCTCCGGGCAGACCCCAGACACGTTCGCCAAAGTCGAAATGGTCTTTCCTGAGCACGAGTCGCCGAAGCCCGCCGCGACTGACCCCACCGACTTGACGGCACCGGATAAACCCTCGGCATCACCTACCGCGTTGGTATAGCTGGTCAAGGTGCCTAGCGCTCTGTTGGGTAGCGTTTCAAATGGCGTGTCCGCCTGTCCATCAAAGCTTAAGGCGCTACTAGAAAGCCCCAAGGTGTACATGCGCCGACAAATGGCGTTGCCGTAATTGGCCTTGCGTACCGTGTTGGAGTTTGACAGCGGGTCTTGCCAAGTCACCACGGGCAGCCCGGTTGCAGCGTCCTTGGTTGTTGTGGACGGGTTGGTCGACGTGACGCCTGCATAGTACTGCAACGATTGCACCACCATCTCACCAATGGGGTTCCCCCAGGCTGGCAGGTCGCCATCTGTCAAAGGCGGCTGGCTGGCAGACCCGTTGTAGCTCAGAGAGGTCCGTCCGTAGAGCAAGAAATTATCAATCGCCTTGATCGCACCATTACCGGTTGTTCGCCCGTCAGGTGAAGGCAAGGTTGTCGCACAGCCGGACGACGGACTATGGCAAAAAACGCCGGTGGATGCATTGATCTCATCCGCAAAGTCACCCATATTTTTGCGCAGTGCGCCGGCGGTCACGTTCTTGTCGAAACTGCCGGTAATGACCGCAAACTCAGCCCGCGCCGCGCCGCCCGTCTGAGAAAAACCAAACTCTTGCAACAGGCCGTAGGGCTTGTAATTGGTGGTGGAATCGGGCGGATAGGCTTGGCAACGTTCGTCTCCAATATAAGAAGCATCACACACCTTGACACGCATGTTGAGTTCGGGGCCGATAGTCGAGCCATACGTTGCGCCGTCTGTACTGCGCACGGGCAGTGTGGTTTCGTGTGACACCCCGCCGCCGCCCTTATCCGTATCTTTGTAATAGCGTGCTAGCTTGGCCGAGAATTTGCTGTCGTTGTCAGTCGGCTCATCCTTGAATCGACACACTTGATGCTCAACGGTTCCCCACAGTCGGTAATTGCCCTTCACCATTCGCATGATGGGTACATTGGTGGACGCATTGTCGTCAGAGGTGCCGGTGTTGCAAACCGTCAAACCCGCATAGACATCGGGGTTTGCGCCCGTCGTCTTCGTCAGTGCTGCAGTAGTAAACGGGGTGTAGTCGCGGATATCGGTGCCTTTGTAGTACTTGGTGAAGGAGTGCGCGTCATAGTTAAGCCGTGTGCGCTCCAAAACAGTCAAACTACCCGTGTCAGTACTTCGTTTTCCGCCGTACAGCATTTTGCGCACCACATCAAGACGCGTGGTGGACGCCCAGTTCAGAAAGTTCCCGCTCCAATGGCTGGAGGCTGACGAACAGGTATACCGACCCCCCGCAATGGTTGCAATCGCCGCCGGATTGAATCGGCCATCCGAGGTGCTGTAGCTATAGCACTTGGTCGCGTCAAAATACCCGTAATATTTGAATGCCGGTTTGAAATCCGTATCCAACACTCCATCTTCGTCAATATCTTCAAAATCCGTGTAGATGGGCCCAAACAAAGTGTGGTCCTTGGATGTGGCGAGCATCATCATGGGCTTGGCGCCAGACGATGAAGAAATGTTGGGGGGCACCGCCGGATACACCGTCGTCGACGTGTAGGGTGGTGCAGCCAACGCCGTTGCCGCAGCCGTAACAAAAAGCGACAGTGCAGCCACCTTCAACAACTTAGGCAAGTACTTCAAGAGGTTCATGGTGAACTCCAAAGATAAAACAAAAACAGCAACCCGTGCAAACACGGCAATCGTCATGAGGCTGAAGGCTTAACGATGCTGAAATAGGACTGCATCATGACTTCGGTATTGGCCGATGGACCGAAACCCCGCGCCGTAATTCGAAACAAATAGCAGGACATGAGTGGCGTGGTCACTGCTGCGGCGTTGGTCTGGTCAGCCGCCGCCAAAGCGGCACCCACACCGATGAGTGGCGTCGCACATTGAAAACCCTTGCCGACCAAGGCCGTGTCCTGGGCGGGATCACCCAGATACTCGATCAGGTAGTCGGGTTGCTTCAACGGGGGCAGGGGCAGCGCGGGCACACCGGTGTAACGACCCAGGGGGACCGGGCCCTTATAGGTAGCGCAAGTGGTGCCCGATTTCGTCCACATCCCGCCCTTTGAAGTTGGCCACCAGGGCTCACCTCGGTTGCCGCCGGACGCAGCGGACCACGGCACCGCATACTGCGCCGCCGGAACCCAGCACTGGCCGCCAAGACAATCGGAAGTGAATTCACCTGAGCTCACAACACGGTCGTTGGTGCGAAAAACGGAGCCCGTCCTTGGGCACGCCGGGGTCGCTGGGGGCGGCACAGCGGGGTCAGGATAGAGGTCACGCTCGGCGTCCCGCAGCGCTGCTTCAGCCGCTTGACGGGCGATTTGGTATTCAGTCTCGTTGCGCGACTGGCGTTCACCCATGGTTGCATTGCGCGAGGCAAAAACTGCAATCGTGGTCAAGGCCAACATGAATATAAGAACAACCACCAGAGCAACGCCTGCCTGCCTGGGTGGCACGGATGAAAATTTTGCGGGGTGGATCATGGCTTAGGGCAGGTTGAGCAACTGGCTATGATTTTTCATAGCAAAAACTTGCGAGAAGATGCGGCGCTCGACACCATCCGTAAAGGACGTGCTGACACCATCACAGTCCTGGATCGTGTACGAGGTGGAACCCTGCAATTTGGCTGCCTGAATGGACCTGGCCAACAGGCACACCCGCACGGACACGACGTTAGGCCAGTCTGTCGCCGTAACACCGTCGGCGCGCTGGAACTTCGATGCTGCCGTGTCGCTGGCCCGAACCAGGTAGTAAAAGCGCAACTGGTCAATTCCCCCCACCATCGGGTAATACGAATCTGAAGCAGGATTAACCCCATTGCCATTGCATGCCAAACTGAAGGTACTGATGCTTTGACCTTCAACCTGGATCGTTGTTGGAAGCAATGTGTAGCGGTTGGATACGAACAGGGGGCTCAATGGTGTCAACGCAACAGTAGGGTTTTTGCGCGCTGCGTTGACCGGGTCGTTTGCAGAATCTTTGCGTAGACAGTCCGCACGGCTGCCGGCATCCAACCCGTATGAATCGTTGGAGTAGCTGTTCAGCACCAGCGTATCGGCATCCACGGTGCCCGTGTGTGCGCCACAGGCTGGGGTGGTGGCTGCAGGCTGGTAGGTTTGTCCCTTGCATCCAAATACCGGCGCGTTGTAGGCTGCCGGTATGGTGCCAGTCTTCACCGGATTGACATAGGTTTCTACCGTCACAGTAGCCACTGCTGCCGAGCCAGACACCCGAATCGATGGGTAAAACCCTGCATTCTCAAGGTCGCGCCCCAACACATCCATGGCGTAATGGGCCGTTTCAGTGGCAAAGGCCTTCTCGAACAGGGCGCTTTGAGTCTTGCTCGTACTCAGGTAGACATAGGCGGCACCCGCCACGAGAACCATGCTGATGGCCAATGCAACCAGCAACTCCACAAGGCTGAAGCCACGCACAGCCGATCTATGCATGGGAACAATCGGTACCTGAACACGCGTATTCATGGCTTAAAGAATAAAAGTGAAATTAAGGCAACGCACGCCTGGCGTGGAGCTGACTGCGGCCACTGTCGGACAGCAGGTGTTCAACGGAACGCCGGTCATGGAGGTGGTGCACTCTGCGCTTTGCCGCAATGGGGTGCCATCATCTTTCGTTGTGTCTTTGTCAAACCAGAGGAAAGTGGTGGTCAGGCCATTGGCTCCACTGCCACCAACCAATAGGCTTCCCTGCGGTATGGCGGCACGCACTGCAGATCGCATGACCCACAGGTCGTCTGCGGCCCTCTCGGCGGCTGTACAAGACAGCAAAGCCGCTGCAGCAGTCGCAGTTGCGGCCGTCCCGCTGCAGTCTTTAACCCTTGCCGGAATTGCGGCTTGCTGCGTTGACCATGAAGCCGTGTTGTAAAGGTAGGCAGCCACTTGCGTCGGATTGCTCCTGACCCGATTGGTCAGATCGTTGTAGAGAAGAGTCATTTTTGAACGCCCTTCAACCCCCAATTGGTACCGGGTCGTCGCACCCAGCAAACCAGCGATCCCCAATAGCGTGAACGACAGCAACAAAAATGCCACCAATACCTCAATCAATGTTGAACCTTTGACTCGACGCACCGACGAACCACCGAAATGGGAACGACCTTGTCGCTTGGCTTGTTGTGTCAGGAACATGATGCTGCGTACTCCAAAGTTTTGACGCGACCCGCAAAATCAAGGCAAAACGTCCGGTTGATTTTGTCGCCGGAAGGCGCCTGGGTATCCACCAAATTGAAACTTGCACCAGTGGAAGAACTGGTGTTACCCCGCGCACTGAAAGTAATTGACCGAGTGCCTGAATTGCCATTCTGGAGGGAATAACGCGAATCGGAAGCTTCACGCACAAGAACGACTGTTTCAGCTGGAGTCGTTTTCGGGTTGGCGGTTGTTATGCTTGCATCGCAGCTGGGATTCAAAAAGACGATCCAGCCGACGCCCCATTCATCGCCAGTTGCAGTGCACTTCGGTGTGGCCAGACTGGAGTTGGACGACATGCACATCGTTACACACATATTGCGGTTGATCGCTTCGGACCGCGAGCGCTGCATCGCCATGGTGAAATCGGCGCTGATACCCCGCATGGCACTGCGTGAGACAAATGTGCCCAAGGCGGGTGCTGCCAGGGAGGCGATGATTCCCAATACGGCAATCGTCACGAGCAGCTCAATGAGCGTAAAACCGGCGTTTCGATAGGTAATGGGCATCATGACCATGATTATGGGCGTAGCCAGGACAATCGTGCGGCCATTGGTCGCACCATGATGGCCGCATGTCGGAGACTTGCTCACTAAAATCCCCTAATGCGCATTTCATCCTCCGTCCGTCCGCCAGCCCCTTCAGCAGCCGGAGTGCCGTTGCGCTTCTGCCTCTTGCACTGCCGAGCATGAGTTTGCACCCTTTCCTGGACAAAGCGCTGGACCTGGCCACTCAAAGCCTGACGCTCACTTCACCCAACCCGCGTGTCGGCTGCGTACTGACTGATTCCAGCGGCTTCATCCTTGGCCAGGGCCACACGCAACGCACTGGCGCTGCCCACGCCGAAGTGATGGCGCTTCGCGATGCCGCTGCCAATGGACGCTCAGTCGCTGGTGCCACCGCCTATGTCACGCTGGAGCCCTGCTCGCACCACGGTCGCACCGGACCTTGCTGCGATGCCCTGATTGCAGCGGGCATCACACGAGTAGTCGCGCTCCATGCGGACCCTAACCCATTGGTGGCGGGCCAAGGGTTTGCCAGACTGAGAGCCGCAGGTGCCGAGGTCGAGGTTTTGGCGGCAGACGAACCTCTGGCCATGCGGGCCCGGGAGCTCAATATTGGCTTCTTCAGTCGCATGATCCGGAAAAAACCGTGGGTGCGCATGAAGATTGCCGCCTCACTGGACGGAAAAACAGCGCTGAACAACGGCTCGAGCCAGTGGATTACTTCACCAGAAGCGCGGGCAGACGGTCATGCCTGGCGAGCCAGAGCCTGCGCCGTTCTGACAGGCATTGGCACCATTCTGCAAGATCGCCCCCGAATGGACGTGCGGCTGGTTCAAACTTCCAGGCAGCCGCAGCTTGTCATAGTCGATAGCCGCCTGCAAACGCCACCAGATGCTACTATTTTTATAGCTGGTCGCGCAGTGTTTATATACTCTTCAGTCCAAAATGATGCCAAAAAGTTGGCACTGGAACAGCGCGGGGCAACGGTCATTTACTTGCCGGGCTCACACGCTGATGGCACGCCAACCGGCAAGGTGGACTTGAGCGCCATGCTGTTGGATTTGGCTCAGCGTGAAATCAATGAATTGCACGTGGAAGCGGGTCATGGTCTCAACGGATCCATGTTGCGAGAGGCATTGGTGGATGAATTGGTGGTCTATTTGGCACCCAAATTTGTGGGAAAAGGCCAGGAAATGGCCGACTTCGGCCCCCTGATCAACCTCGACCAGTCGATGCAACTGGATTTTTCGTCAGCAATCCCCATCGGGCCAGATCTGCGCATCGTTGCCCGCGTGCGGGGTCGAGGCGTTTTTTAGCCCTATGTCCAGGCACGGGATCAATCCCTGCGAAAATACTGCCATGTTTACAGGAATCATCACCAGCGTGGGCCGCATAGCCTTGGTCCAGGCCTTGGGAAACTCGGACACCCACGGCAAGCGACTCACCGTTGTTTGCCCGGCACACTACCTCGACGACGCAGGCCTGGGCGATAGCATCGCCCTGAACGGCGCCTGCATGACCGTGACTTCTATTGACATCACCACAGGTCAGTTCACCGTTGATATATCAGCTGAATCACTGCGCAAGACGGCTGGTCTTGATGCACCTGGCCCCGTAAATCTGGAAAAGGCGCTGCGAGCCAATGATCGCCTGGGTGGGCATCTGGTTTCTGGCCACGTCGATGGCATTGGCACCGTCACGCATTTCGCGCAAACCGGCGAAAGCTGGGAACTTCGCGTTCTGACGCCCAAGGATCTTGCAAAATTTCTGGCGTATAAAGGCTCCATAACAATCAATGGTGTCAGTCTGACGGTGAACCGCATTGCGGATACGCAGACGGGTTGCGAAGCGAGCATCAATCTCATCCCCCACACCGTCGACAATACGGCTCTGAGCGCCATTTCAGTTGGTTCTATGGTCAATCTGGAAATTGACTTGATCGCACGCTATGTGGAGCGCATGCTCAAAAGTAGCCCGTCCCTGACAGCCTGATTGCCGTCTCGGTCAACCCCTTTGTACAGAGGACAACAATGAAACGTGTTGATGATTTCCGCTTGAAATTTGGCCGCAAGGAACTGGTGCCCATCATGATTGGTGGCATGGGTGTAGACATCTCTACGGCCGAACTTGCTTTGGAGGCGGCTCGCCTGGGTGGCGTTGGCCACATATCGGATGCCATGGTTCAGGACGTGTCTGATCGTCGCTTTGACACCGAGTTTGTCAAGGAAAAGACCAAGTTCTACAAGCACAACATCGATAACTCCGACAAAAGCCTGGTCCAGTTCGATATGGGACGACTGGCGGAAGCTACCAAACTGCATGTAGGCAAGACCATGGAAGCCAAGCGCGGCGAAGGCATGATCTTCGTTAACTGCATGGAAAAACTGACCATGAACTCACCGCGTGACACCCTGCAGGTGCGGCTGAACTCGGCGCTGGATGCGGGTATTGATGGGATCACGCTCAGCGCAGGACTGCACCTCGGGTCTTTTGGGCTGATGGCCGATCACCCGCGATTTCGGGATGCGAAGCTGGGCATTATTGTGTCGTCGGTTCGAGCCTTGCAGTTATTTCTGCGAAAGACAGCCCGATTGAACCGACTGCCGGATTTCGTGATCATCGAAGGTCCCCTGGCTGGAGGGCACCTGGGTTTTGGCATGGACTGGGCGCAGTACGACCTTGCCACCATCGTGGCAGAGATTGCACAATTCCTCAAAACCGAACAGCTTGACATCCCGCTCGTGGCCGCGGGTGGCATTTTTACCGGAACCGATGCCACCAACTTTCTGGAAAACGGCGCTGCTGCGGTGCAAGTGGCAACGCGCTTCACGGTGGCCAACGAGTGTGGCCTGCCAGACAAAGTCAAACAGGAGTACTACAAGGCCAGCGAAGAAGACATCGTGGTCAATACCCTGTCACCCACTGGCTATCCGATGCGCATGCTGCGCAACACACCCGCTATCGGGTCGGGCATTCGCCCCAATTGCGAAGCCTATGGCTATATCCTGGATGGCAATGGCAGCTGTTCCTATATCAACGCCTACAACGCGCAAATCGTGATCCACCCGGATGGCAAGAATATTTCTGTGCCAGACAAAATCTGCATGTGCACCCATATGCGCAACTACAACTGCTGGACTTGCGGCAGTTTGACGTACCGTCTCAAAGACACGACCCGCAAGCTGGCTGACGGCTCCTACCAGACACTGAGCGCCGAGCACATCTTCAAGGACTACCAGTTCAGCGTTGACCAACAGATTTTGCTACCATGAATTCCCAACAAGCTGTTTCCATTTCCCCTGTAGAAGACATCGTTGGCGACATGCGCGCCGGGCGCATGGTGATTCTGGTTGATGAAGAAGACCGCGAAAATGAAGGTGACCTGGTGCTGGCGGCGGACCATGTCACGCCGGATGCCATCAACTTCATGGCCCGCTTCGGCCGTGGATTGATCTGCCTGACCCTGACCCGGGAGCGCTGTGAGCGGCTGCAACTCCCGCCCATGACCGCGCGCAATGGCGACAAGAAAGGCACCGCTTTTACGGTATCAATTGAGGCCGCTGAGGGGGTCACCACCGGCATTTCCGCGGCTGACCGTTCGCGCACCATAGAGGCAGCGGTCGCAAAAAAAGCCGTCCCAGACGATCTTGTGCAGCCGGGCCACATCTTCCCCCTGCAAGCCGTAGATGGCGGCGTACTCATGCGCGCGGGCCATACTGAGGCTGGATGCGACCTGGCCGCCATGGCGGGGTGTTCACCCGCCTCCGTGATTTGTGAAATCATGAAGGACGATGGCACGATGGCCCGACTGCCGGACCTGAAGCTTTTTGCCGCCGAACACGGTCTCAAGATTGGCACCATTGCCGACCTCATCGAATACCGCAGCAAGACCGAGTCCCTGATCCAGCAACTGGGATCGCGCCCGCTGCAAACCGCTTTTGGCGAATTCACGGCCCATGCATTTCGCGACACCACCGGGTTTGGCGTGCATTTGGCCCTCGTCAAAGGTACATGGAGCACGACAGAATCGGTAGCGGTCAGGGTGCACGAACCCCTTTCGGTGCTGGATGCGCTGGAGACCGGGCGCACCATGCACTCCTGGAGTCTGGATGCCACGTTGCTGCATATGCAACAGGAAGGCTCTGGCGTGGTCGTGCTGCTCAACTGCGGCGAAAGTGGTGAGCAGCTATTGGCACAATTTGACGGCACGGCGCAGTCGGCCCAGGCACCTGTGCGCGGACGCATGGATTTGCGCACCTACGGCGTCGGCGCCCAGATACTGCGCCAGTGCGGCGTGCAAAAGATGCGCCTGATGGGCAGCCCGCGCCGCATGCCCAGCATGACGGGTTACGGCCTGGAAATCACCGGCTACATCAACAAGAACAATCTTGCGGGACAGACCGAAGCGTAGCGCCGCTCTGTCCTCAACACATCCAGGAATCCACAATATGTTTGGCGCAGACAAGGGCAATGTAGCCTCTACCGACGACCGCATGAACGGCAAGAGACTCAAGATTGGCATTGTGCAGGCTCGCTTCAACGCTGCCATTACCGACACGTTGGCCCAGGCCTGCAAGCTTGAGTTGCTGGCACTGGGCGTTGCCGAGAAAGACATCGATCATGTGACCGTTCCAGGTGCGCTGGAAGTACCGGTTGCGCTACAGGCTCTGGCTGAAAAGGCCGGCTACGACGCGCTGGTCGCCATTGGGTGCATCGTCCGGGGTGAAACCTACCACTTTGAACTGGTGGCCAACGAATCGGGTGCCGGCGTAACCCGGGTATCCCTGGATTACCAGTTGCCCATTGCCAACGCGATTTTGACCACTGAGGACATGCCACAGGCCGTTGCCCGTCAGGAAGAAAAAGGGCGTGATGCCGCCCGCGTTGCCATCGAAATGGCCAATCTGCTGGAGTCTTTCTAATGAGTGACATGAAACCACCCGCTGCTGCCAAGCGCCCTCCCCGCCAGTCCCGCTCGGGCCTGACGAGTACCGGCGCACGCAAGGCCGGCAGCAAGTCGGACCGCAGCCGCGCGCGCGAATTCGCATTGCAGGGGCTTTACCAGAGCCTGGTAGGTGGTAATTCGGTGACTGACATTGACCTCTTCACCCGTGACCTGGCCGGGTTCAGCAAGGCGGACTCGGTCCATTTCGATGCCTTGCTGCAAGGCTGCGTCTCAGAGGCCATGCAGCTTGACGCTTTGATCGTTCCACTGCTGGACCGCCCCCTGGCCGAGATTTCTCCCATTGAGCACGCCATCATGTGGATTGGCGCCTACGAGTTCAGCCATTGCCCGGATGTGCCGTGGCGCGTGGTACTGAACGAGTGCATTGAACTGGCCAAAGAGTTTGGCGGTACTGACGGCCACAAGTATGTCAACGCCGTGCTTAACGGTGTCGCGCCCCTTTTGCGGGCTACGGAAATCGAGGCGGATCGGGGTCAGGGCAAAAAGCCCCGTACCTAAATCGCCGGACCCCCAAGCCCATGCAGATATCCTCACGCGCGCGAAAAATAGAACCCTTTTATGTCATGGAGGTCGCCAAGGCGGCCTCCGCGCTGGCTCGCGACGTAGCGCACACCGATGCGCCCATGATTTTCCTGAACATTGGCGAGCCAGATTTCACGGCGCCTCCGCTGGTGCAGGTCGCGGCCGAAAAAGCCATACGCGATGGCCAGACCCAATACACCCAGGCAACCGGACTGCTGGCCTTGCGCGAGCGCATCAGTCAATGGTATTTGGATCGCTTTCGGGTGACGGTGCCAGCCAGCCGGATTGTGGTGACTGCCGGCGCATCGGCAGCCCTGCATCTGGCCTGTATGGCCCTGATCGAGCCCGGTGATGAAATCCTGATGCCCGACCCCAGTTACCCCTGCAACCGGCACTTTGTCAGCGCCTCCGAGGGCAAAGCCATCCTGGTTCCCACCACGGCTGAAGACCGCTTCCAGCTCAGCGCAGCGCAGGTGCAGGCGGCTTGGGGGCCGCGCACGCGCGGCGTGTTGCTGGCATCACCCTCCAACCCCACCGGTACCTCCATTCACCCGGATACCCTGCGCGACATCCACCGCGTGGTGCAAGCAAAGGGTGGCATCACGCTGGTGGATGAAATTTACCTGGGCCTCAGTTTCGAGGCGCAGTACGGGCAAACGGCCCTGGCGCTGGATGAGCACATCATCAGCATCAACAGTTTCAGCAAATACTTCAACATGACGGGGTGGCGCCTGGGCTGGATGGTGGTGCCCGAGAAATTGGTGCCGGTCATCGAGCGGCTGGCGCAAAACCTGTTCATTTGCCCCAGCACCATTGCCCAGTACGCGGCATTGGCCTGCTTTGAATCCGAAAGCCTGGCGCTATACGAGCAGCGCCGTCAGGAATTCAAGGCGCGTCGGGACTACTTCCTACCCCAGCTCAACGCCATGGGTCTGACCGTACCGGTCATGCCAGATGGTGCCTTTTACGCCTGGGCCGACTGCTCAGCAGCCTGTGCCAAGCTCGGAATCAAGGACAGCTGGGATTTTGCCTTTCATCTCATGAACCAAGCCCATGTCGCCATCACACCGGGGCGGGACTTTGGCACAGCGCAGACGGGGCATTTCGTGCGTTTCTCCACCGCGAGTTCCATGCAGCACCTTGAGCAAGCCGTTGCCCGTTTGCGGGCGCACCTTCTGTAGCGCCCGCCCACCCTATTCCTGCCATTTGACACTGTGACACTTTGACATGAACCAAGACCTATCCATTCTCCATCTGGTGCTGAATGCCAGTTTTGTCGTGCAAGGCGTGATGCTGCTGCTCATGGTGGTGTCCGTCATGAGCTGGGCTGCCATCTTCCGCAAATTTTTTGCACTCAACCGCATCAAGACACTCAATGAAGTCTTTGAGCGCGACTTCTGGTCGGGCACCAGCCTGAACGACCTGTTTGCGTCAGCCTCCAAGAACGCCAGCCAGGTGGGGCCCATGGAGCGCATTTTTGCCAGCGGCATGCGCGAGTTCCAGAAACTGCGGGAGCGCCGAATCACCGATGTTGGCACCCTGATGGACGGCGCCCGCCGCGCCATGCGTGCCAGTTTTCAGCGCGAGATGGACGTCATTGAAACCAACCTGTCCTTCCTGGCATCGGTCGGCTCCGTCTCGCCCTATGTCGGCCTCTTTGGCACGGTCTGGGGCATCATGCACGCCTTTGTGGGTTTGGCGGCGTTGACACAGGTCACTCTGGCTACCGTGGCGCCCGGCATTGCAGAAGCACTGGTGGCAACCGCTATCGGCCTTTTTGCAGCCATTCCCGCCGTCGTTGCCTACAACCGCTTTGCGCGCGATATCGACCGCATTGCAACCCAACAGGAGACCTTTATTGAAGAGTTCTCCAACATCCTGCAACGCAACGTGGGTGCGCAAGCCAGCGCTCCACGCTAAACCATGCCCGCCGTAACCCACCGCGGCCGTGGCCGTCGCACCATCAACGAGATCAACATGGTGCCCTTCATTGACGTGATGCTGGTGCTGCTGATCATCTTCATGGTGACCGCCCCCCTCATTACCCCCAGCATGATTGACCTGCCCAGCGTGGGCAAAGCATCGCGACAACCTGACCAGATTATTCAGATCATCATCAGCAAAAACGACGGTCTGGAAGTCAAGATCAAGGACAAGACCACGCCATTGACGCTCAAAGACCTGGCCACCACGGTCAAGAGTGCCCAGGGGCCACGTGACGGGTCCGCAGCAGCCAACTCGGCCGTGGTCATCAGCGCTGACAAGAACGTGAAGTACGAAAGCGTGGTGAAGGTCATGGACACCTTGCAACGTGCAGGTATCCAGCGCGTCGGCCTGTCCGTCCAACTGGCCAACTGACAGACAGCGACCCGCCGCATCTCTGCATTCCCCCCATGACCGCCATCACCGCACGCATGGAATTTGCACCGCCCCCGACGAAGGGGCTCTTGCGTGCTTTCGGACTGGCAATTGTGGCCCACGGCCTGCTACTGATGGTCTTGACCCTGGGTTTGCAGTGGAAACGTGATCCCGTTTTGGTCACGGTAGAGGCTGAGCTGTGGTCAGCACTGCCGGTACAGGCAGCACCGCCAGCGGTTCCCGAGCCCACTCCGATTCCGCCAGAACCCGTCCCTGAGCCAAAGCCGGTGGTTGCGCCACCGACTCCGTTGCCGCCCGCCGTTGACCCCAACATCGCCGTTGCGCAGGAAAAAGCAAGGCTCCAAAAAGAAAAACAGTTGCAGCTGGAGCTGGAAAAGCGCCAGAAAGACGCCCTGCTTGCCAAGAAGCGTGCAGAAGAATTGGAGGCCAAAGCGAAGAGCGAACGCGAAGAGCGCGACAAACTGGCCCGCGACAAGCAACAGCAACTCGCGCAGCAGAAGGCAACGACAGCCAAGTCCGAGGCAGACGCCAAGAAGCTTGCAGAGTTGCGCCAGCAGCAAATCGACCGCATGAACCGCCTGGCTGGGCAGTCGGGGGGGAGTGGTGCGCCCGAGTCCACGGGCACGGCCAAACAGTCATCAGGCCCGACGGCCAGCTACGCCGGCCGCATCGCGGCACGCATCAAGCCCAACATCACCTATACCGAGCTGATTTTGGGCAACCCTGCTGCGGATGTCGAAGTGCGCACCTCGCCCGACGGAACCATCATCAGCCGCAAGCTGGTCAAGTCCAGTGGCGTCAAGTCTTGGGATGATGCGGTACTCAACGCCATCGACAAGACGGAAAAACTACCCCCTGACACGGATGGCCGGGTGATCCCTTCACTGGTCCTGGGCTTTCGTCCAAGAGACTAATGTGTGAGTGCCAGAACCTCGAGCACCCGGGTTAAATCCGGCCCGGTGTAACTGGGTAGTGGCCCGATGGTCTCAGCGGGCAGGTTTTGGCGGTTCACCCACAGCGTGGTGAAACCAAACCAGCTGGCACCCAAGGCATCCCATGCATTGCTGGATACAAAAAGCACCTCGTCCGCTTGAACCTCAAATGCCTGGAGCACCAGACCGTAGCACTGCGGCGCAGTTTTGAACAGGCGAATGCCGTCTACAGAAATGACCCGGCTCAGCAGTTCGGTGAAACCCGCGCTGGCTACCGCAGAAGCCAGCATGTCCGGGCTACCGTTGGACAAAATGGCAGTGGGCAAACCCATGGCGCGCAGTTGTTGCAGCACGCCCAGGTTTTCAGAAAAAGCGGTGAGTCTGGCGTATTGCGCCATCAGGGCGTCTTCATGGTCTTTCGAATGCACCAGCTTCTGGCGCGCCAGCGTGTAGCGCAGCGCGGCTTGCGTCAGATCCCAAAAGCTTTGGTAATAGCGACTCCCTCCAACGCCCTGCGCGTCAGACTGGGTGACCAGCCGGGTGTACTCAATCTGCTTGTCGCGCCACAGCGCAGAAATGGCAGCGCCCTGCCCCGGATACAGGCTTTCGGCAAGCGCGCTAATGGAATGGACATCAAACAGCGTGCCATAGGCATCAAAGACAACGACTTTTATCATGGCGTATCGCTCCAAAATGCTATTAAATATATAGCTGGTTGCGCAGATTCCACGGGGGCTAGAGGCTGATTTGGCTTAAAACATAATCCTCAGGAAAACCCTCTTCGAGACACTTCAACCCCATTGGCTTACTTTCCAGTTGTAACCGATGTCACATCTGCTGGCAGCGGCTGTGTCAGCTTCATCTCAAATTGTGCCTGGCGGTGGTGGTTGGCGCACAGCACGGTCACGTCTTTCAGCGTGGTGCGGCGCACGCCTTCGCTCACGGGGTGCCGATGGTGCACATCCAGCAGGTGGGCCTGGCTGACATCGCATCCGGCGTGCTGGCAAGTGGTGCCGTAGTGTTTGAGAGCCGCCTTGCGCAGGCCCGGGTCGCGCTCGGCAGCGGACAGCACCAGTTCCTGCCGCGCACCCTCTTCAAACACCTGGCGCGCGGACCAGTTGGCGGCAAAGCGCTCGGGCACAAAGCGGCCCAGTTTGCTGACCCTTGCGTCCAGCACCACCACCGTGCAAACGGCATCGGGAGTGCGCAGGCCACGGCCAATGGCCTGGCGCATGCGGCGGCTGGCGGTGACCTTGGCGTCCAGATACGAGGTCACCGCCTCGCCATCCACCACCACCGGCGCACCAAACGGAACCCGGGGAATGACAACGGTGCGCCAGCGCGTGGGGGTGTCCAGCCCCGCCCAGGCACCCGCGCGAATCAGCAGGTCGGCCTGCGCGCCCACGGCGGCCAGCAGCCGCTCGGTCAGGTCATGGCTGGGCGTCACCACTAGCGTGGGGCGCTGGGCGCTCTGGATGCACTGCACGGTGGCGGCAAACCAATCATCGGTTTCCACTTCATGCGCGTGCAGCACAAAATCGAGCGCGCCATGGCGCTCAGGCTCAATGCTGGCGGACAGGCTGCTGGCGGCGTCCAGCCCCATGGCGTGCCTGAAGTTGTCAAACTTGCCGTTGTGCGACAGCGTGGCGGATAGGAACACCGTGCTGGCGCGGTTGCTCACCTTTTTGAGCAGGCGCGCGGGCAGGCGGTGGTGCAACCGGGCATTGCCATCGCCATCCAGCCCGACTGACGCATAGCCTACCGGCTCGGCCAGTATTTCCAGCATCACCCGTGCGGCGGCCTTTTGCTCGGCCTCAACGGTGTGGGAGCGGGTGGTGCTGATGCGCTCCAGCGCCACCGGCAGCGGCTGGCCCTGCAGCAGCGTTGCGTCAATCACGCAGTCGCTTTGCAGTGCGGTCATGTCGGGCAGCTGGTCGGCTTCGTCAAACACGATCACGTCCCGCGCGGTGGCCCCGTTATAGTCGCCCTCGCTTTGCCAGTACTTTCTCGATACGCGGGTAGCTCAGTACGCGTTCCAACTCCACCACCAACTCACGAGAACTGGAGCAAAACAGACTGCGACTCAGCACCAGCTGAACCACTTGGCGCGGTGCGCCAGACCACAACAGCCCTGAGACCCAGGTGTTGGTGTCAATGACTGCGCGTTGCATCAATCGCGTGCTGGATATCGCTGGTTGTCAGCTCTTCGGCGCTGACTGGCCGGTCCTCAAATTGCTGAATCGCCTGCTGCAACTTGCGCGCCGCACGGTCACGAACCAGCTCTCGCACGATGGTCGCCAGGGTATGACCGCTCAAAAGCCCCGCCTGCTGCGCACTTTGTGCAACATCGTCTGGTAGCTCAATGGTGATGGTGGTCATGGCAAACTCCTGCGGGTGAAGCAATGGTTCAACGAGTCTACTTCAAGCCGTTACTTTGTTTGATTCGACGTAAATTTGCTATCAAATAAATAGCTGGTTGCGCAGATTCCACGGGGGCTAGAGGCTGATTTGGCTTAAATTTTTCAGCCACAATTCCCCACTACAGAATGGCCTGCCCCAAGCGCTGCACGCCCTCTTCAATCTTCGCCACATCGGCGGTCGCAAAACTCAGGCGCAACGTCGCCAGATCCGGGTTGCTGGCATAGAACGGTGCGCCGGGCACAAAGGCCACGCCCTTCTCGATGGCCCGTTTGGCCAGTTCACCACCGTCGGCCACCTTGCCTGCGGCACCGGTCAGGCGCGCCCACACAAACAAACCGCCTTGCGGTTGCACAAACTCGATGGCGTCACCCAGCTCCCGGCGCAGTGCGTTGCCCATGGCCAGGGCCCGTTCGGCGTACACCGTGCGCACATGGGCCAGCGTGGCAGGCATGCGGCCCGCCTTGAGGTACTGCGCAGCGGTGGATTGCGAGAAAGTGCTGGTGTGGGCATCGCTGAACTGCTTGCACATGGTGGCCTTGCCCAGCAGTTCGGCGGGCGCAATCATCCAGCCCACGCGCAGGCCGGGGCTGAGCACCTTGCTGAGCGAGCCGCAATGGGCCAGCAGTTCGCGGCTGCCCGGTACACCGGCACTCAGTGCCAGCAACGAAGGCGGCGGTGCGTCGTTGAAATACAGGTCGCCATAGGGGTCGTCTTCCACGATCAGGGTCTGGTACTGCACCGCCAGCTCCAGCACGCGTTTGCGCCGCTCCAGGCTCAGCATGGCACCGCTGGGGTTGCCAAACGTGGGGATGAGGTAGACGAATTTGGGTTTGTGTTCGGCGATCAGCGCTTCGAGCTTGTCCACCTGCACGCCATTGGCGTCGATGGGTGCGCTGATCAGCTCGGCACCGTAGAGGCGAAAGCACTGGATGGTGGCCAGAAAGGTGGGGCCTTCCACAATCACCTTGTCGCCGGGGCTGATCATGGTCTTGCCCAGCAGGTCCAGCGCCTGCTGACTGCCGGTGGTGACGATCAGGTTGTCGGGTGCGACATCCGTGCAGCCCTTGCCGGCCATGAAGGCGGCCAGTTGTTCGCGCAGCGGGTTGTATCCCTCGGTTGCGCCGTATTGCAAGGTGGCACCTGCGTCGTGGGTCAGCGCGGCATTGACCGCCTCGCGGATGCCCTCCACATCAAACATGGCCGGGTCAGGAAAGCCGCCCGCAAAGCTGATGATGCCGGGCTTGCCCAGCAGTTTGAAAAGCTCGCGGATGGCTGAGGTTTCTACGTTGTTCAGGCGGGTGGCAAATTGAAGTGGCATGGCGTCGTGAATGAAAAAGCGGGGTTTGAATTGGCAAAGCTTCGATGGTAGCGCGTAGGGCGCAGAAAGCCCCGCAAACTGGCAGCACGGTGCGTGATGCACTTTTTGCATAAGGCCATGAATCAGGGCTTACTAGCGTATCCAGATCAATTCTGCAAGCCTAGAATTCGCCACATTCAAAAGATAACCCGGAGCTAACAATGACCCACTTCGCGCTCGACGAGCTGCTGTCCTATACCCGCGAACACGCAGGCCCTTCGTCCACCCACCTTGCCAGCTTTGTGGCAGCCTATTTTGACAACACCGACCCCGATGAATTGCAGGCCCGTGGCCCCGCCACGCTGTTTGCCATTGCCAACGCCCATTGGCGTCTGCTGGACGTGGCGCGCCCTGCCAACACGGCCAAAATCCGCGTATTCAACCCCACACTGGCCGAAGACGGGTTCGTGAGTGACCACACGGTGGTGCACATCGTCCACGACAACATGCCCTTTTTGGTGGACTCGGTCACCATGGCCATCAACCGGGGCAACCGCACGGCGCACTGGATTGTTCACCCGCTGATGAGCGTAGCGCGCGACGCACAGGGCAAGGTCACCTCTGTCAGCAGTGCCGCAGTGGCGGCGGCCGAGGGTCGCCACGACCCGGTGGAGTCGGTCATTCAGGTGGAATGCGACCGCATCGTTGGGCCAGGAGAACGCCAGGCGCTGGTGGCCGAACTGGAACGCGTGCTGGGTGATGTGCGCTGCGCGGTACAGGATTGGCAGGCCATGCTGGAGCGTGCGCAGTCTATGGCGGCTGCAGCGTCCAGTTCCACACTGTCGGCGTCTGGCCGCCAGGAGGGTGTGGACTTTCTGCGCTGGCTGGAAGACCGTCACTTCACATTTCTGGGCGCGCGCGACTACGACATCAAGCGTGATGGCGATGTGGTGCACCTGGTGGCCAGACCTGAGACTGGCCTTGGAATTTTGCGGGGAGACGTCAAGACACTTGAAACACGCTTGCCACCCGAGGCGGTCGCTCTGTTGGAATCCAGCGAGCTGGTGCTGGTGACCAAGGCCATGACTCGCGCCACCGTGCACCGCCCGGCCTGGCTGGACTATGTCGCTGTCAAGCGCTTTGATGAGGCAGGCAACGTGGTCGGAGAAGCCCGCTTTCTGGGCCTGTATACGGCAACGGCTTACACCGCTGCAGTGGGCGAGATTCCCCAGGTGCGCAGCCGCATTGCCGCGGTCATGACCGCCGCCGGTGTGGTGCCCGATGGCCATGCTGCCAAATCGCTGCAGTCCATTCTGGATGTGTACCCGCGTGACGAACTGTTCCAGATCGATACCGCCACCCTGACCGAACACGCAATCGGCATCTTGCGCCTGCAGGAGCGCCAGCGCACCCGGCTCTTCCTGCGCCGCGACCCGTTTGGCCGCTTTACTTCGGCGCTGGTTTTTGTGCCCCGCGAGCGCTTCAACACCGAGTTGCGCGTCAAGATCGGCAATGAGCTGATGGCTGCGCTCGATGGCCAGTCGATCGAATTCACACCGATGCTGACTGACAGTCCGTTGGCCCGCATCCACTACATCGTGCGTGCCACAGAGAATGCACCGCAAAACGTCAACATCACCGCGCTGGAAGCCCGCATCACGCGCCTTACCCAGCGCTGGGAAGACGACTGCACCACCGAACTGCTGCGCACCCACGGCGAAGGCCCCGGTTTGTCACTGGCGCACCGGTTTGCAGAGGCTTTTTCCACCTCGTATCGGGAAGACTTCTCGGCACAGGCCGCTGCGGAAGACGCCGACGTACTCACCGCCCTGTCAGCCACATCGCCGCTGGCGGTCAAGCTGTACCGACCGCTGGATGCCGGGCCAGGCATGTTGCGCTTCAAGATTTACAGCGTCGCCAAGGTAGCGCTGTCTGACTCGCTGCCGGTGCTGGAGCGCATGGGCGCCCGTGTGCTGGACGAACACCCCTACCGGGTGGGCAGCAATGGCAGCGCATTGTGGATTCACGATCTGGGTCTTCAGCTCCCGCCTGATACCGACCTGGCCACCGTCAAGGACCGCTTTGAGGCCCTGTTTGCCTGCGCCTGGCGCGGCGAGGTCGAAAGCGATGACTTGAACAAACTGGCGCTGGTCACGCAGCTGGATGCCCGTGCCATATCGGTGCTGCGCGCCTACACACGCTACTTCAAACAGCTGGGCTTTGCCTTCAGCCAGAGCTACATCGAAGCCACGCTGAACAAGAACGCAGAGATTGCGCAGTCCATCGTGAACCTGTTCATGACCCGCTTTGACCCCGCACTGGCGGGCGAGCGAACCGCCGCACAGCAAAGCCTGAAGCAACACATAGACGCAGCGCTGGGCAAGGTCGCCAGCCTGGACGAAGACCGCATCCTGCGCCAGTTTGTCGCCACCGTGATGGCCACGCTGCGCACCAACCTGTGGCAGACCACCGCCGCAGGGGCTGCCAAGCCCTATGTGAGCTTCAAGCTCAACCCGCGCGAAGTGCCGGGTGTGCCCGAGCCCAAGCCGCTGTTCGAGATCTGGGTTTACTCGCCCCGGGTGGAGGCGTTGCACCTGCGCATGGGCAAGGTGGCGCGCGGGGGACTGCGCTGGTCCGATCGGCGTGAAGACTTCCGCACCGAAATTCTGGGCCTGGTCAAGGCCCAGCAGGTCAAAAACACGGTCATCGTGCCGGTCGGCTCCAAGGGCGGCTTCGTGCCCAAGAACCTGCCCCCCGTGAGCGACCGTGATGCCTGGATGGCCGAGGGCATTGCCTGCTACAAAATTCTGCTCTCGGGCATGCTGGACGTCACCGACAACATCGTCAAAGGTGTTGTGGTGCCACCCGCCAATGTCGTTCGCCACGATGTGGACGACCCCTACCTGGTAGTGGCGGCCGACAAGGGCACCGCTACCTTTTCAGACATTGCCAATGGCGTCTCACAGGACTACGGCTTCTGGCTCGGTGATGCGTTTGCCTCGGGCGGCTCGGTGGGTTATGACCACAAAAAGATGGGCATCACCGCGCGTGGTGCGTGGGAAGCCGTCAAGCGCCATTTCCGCGCGGTCAATGTCAACACGCAAACCACGCCGTTCACCGTGGCCGGTATTGGCGACATGTCGGGTGATGTGTTTGGCAATGGCATGCTGCTGTCCGAGCACATTCAACTGGTGGTGGCGTTTGACCACCGCCACATCTTCATCGACCCCACGCCCGATGTGGCGCGCTCGTTTGCCGAGCGCCAGCGGCTGTTCAACCTGCCACGCTCCAGCTGGGATGACTTTGACAAGAGCTTGATCTCCCAAGGCGGAGGCGTTTACCCGCGCACCGCCAAGTCCATCACGCTGAGTCCTGAAGCGCGCGCCGTCATTGGCACATCTGCAGAAGAACTGCCGCCATTGGAGCTGCTGAAAGCGATTTTGCAGGCGCCCGTGGACCTGCTCTACAACGGCGGCATTGGCACCTACGTCAAGGCCAGTTTTGAGACCCACGCCCAGGTCGGCGACAAGGCCAGCGACGCCTTCCGGGTCAACGGCGGAGAATTGCGCTGCAAGGTTCTGGCCGAGGGTGGCAACCTGGGTTGCACGCAAAACGGACGGGTGGAATTTGCACAAAAAGGTGGCCTGATCTACACCGACGCCATCGACAACTCGGCCGGTGTGGACTGCTCGGACCACGAAGTCAACATCAAGATTTTGCTGGGTGCCATCGTCGAAGCGGGTGACCTGACGCTCAAGCAGCGCAATGATTTGCTGGCTTCCATGACGGAAGAAGTCGGCCACCTGGTGCTGCAGGACAACTACTACCAGACCCAGGCAATCGACATTGCCATGCACCGGCCACTGTATGTGCTGGACGGCCAGCAACGCCTGATGCAGTGGTTGGAGGGCAGCAACCGGCTGAACCGCGCCATTGAATTCCTGCCCGCCGACGATGAGATTGCCAAACGTCGCGCCCGCAAGGTGGGCCTGACCGCACCGGAGAATGCAGTCTTGCTGGCCTACTCCAAGATGGCCGTGTTTGACGAACTGGTGGCCAGCAACCTGCCTGACGATCCGTTCTTTGGCCGCGCCTTGAAAGCCTATTTCCCCCAGGTGCTGACCGCGAAATTTGCCACAGCCATTGATGCCCACCCGCTCAAGCGCGAGATCATCGCCACCCACATCACCAACACCGTCGTCAACCGAACCGGGGCCACCTTTGTCAACTTCATTGCAGCGGAGGCCAGTGCCCCTGCGGCTGATGTGATACGCGCCTTTACGCTGGCGCGCGAGGTGTTCGATCTGGAGCCGCTGTGGGACCAGCTGGATGCGCTGGACTACAAGGTGAATTCCAGCTTGCAGCTCGATCTGCTGGCCAAGCTGATTACCATTGCCCAGCGCGCCTCGCGCTGGATGCTGCGCATCCGCGCCCAGGGCACCGACATGCCCACGCTGATCCAGCGCTACCAGCCGGCAGCGCGTGAACTGCGGGCGAATTTAATCCATTGGTTGCCGGCCACCGCGCAAGCGAGCTGGCAGCAAGCGACCGACGCTGTGGTGCAGGCCGGGGTGGACGCCACGCTGGCGCAAAGCCTGACGGCGCTGGAATTCATTTTCCCGGCACTGGACCTGGTGGATCTGGCCCAAAGCGCCAACACCGGGCTGGAGCAGGCTGCGCGCACCTATTTCGAAATCGACGCCGAACTGGGCCTGACGCAATGGCGCGCCCAGATCAACCGCCTGCCCACCGACACCCTGTGGCAAACCCAGGCACGGGGCAGCGCGCGCGACGATGTGTATTCCATTGCCCGCCAGATCACCCAGGGGCAACTCACACGGGCTGACAAGGGCGACAACCACTGGCGCACGCAAAACGGCCAGTCCATTGGACGCCTGCAACGCCTGTTGTCCACCATCAGCACCCAGGCCGCCGATTTGGCCCCGGTGTCCGTGGCACTGCGCGAGCTGCGCCACCTGGCCTAGTGATGTTGCCCCCACGCTCTCCACGATGACCCCGTCCCAAGTCGAAACCTTCTTCCGCACACTCCAGGCGGCCAACCCGACGCCGGTCACCGAGCTCGAATACACCAGTGTGTTTGAGCTGCTGACCGCCGTGCTTTTGAGTGCGCAGGCGACCGATGTCGGCGTGAACAAGGCCACGAGCAAATTGTTCCCCGTGGCGAACACACCCCAAGCGATATTGGACCTGGGGCTGGCTGGCCTGGAGTCGGCCATCAAGACCATTGGCCTGTACCACAGCAAGGCGAAACACCTGCTGCAAACCTGCCGCATGCTGGTGGACCTGTACGGCGGCCAGGTGCCGCGCACACGGGAAGCACTGGAGGCGCTGCCAGGCGTGGGCCGCAAAACGGCCAATGTGGTGTTGAATGTGGCCTTTGGTGAGCCGACCATGGCAGTGGATACGCACATTTTTCGGGTCGGCAACCGCACGGGTCTGGCTCCGGGCAAGACACCACTGGAGGTAGAACGGCAGTTGCTCAAGCGCATTCCACCGGACTACAGGGTGGATGCCCACCATTGGCTGATTCTGCACGGTCGCTATGTCTGCCAGGCGCGCAAGCCCCAGTGCTGGCAGTGTGGCGTGAGCAGCTGTTGCAACTTTGGTGCAAAGACGCCCTCCCCTGCGGCCTGATTCTGTGACCCAATCCCTCCGTTACACCCTGCTCTCGCTGCGCGACCTGGCGGTGTCGGTCGGTCCATTCATCTTGCTGGCGCTCAGTTTGCTGTTGGCTGCCTATTGGATGCTCAATCCCAATCCGCCAAAGCGCGTGAAGCTTGCCACCGGCCCCGCCCAAAGCGCTTATGAAGAGTTTGGAAAGCGGTACGCCAAGGTTTTGGCAAAAGATGGCATTACGGTTGAGCTGATCGCCTCGGAGGGATCAGCGCACAACCTGCGGCTACTGCGCGAAGGCGCCGTCGATCTGGGCTTTGTGCAGGGTGGTACGGCCGAGCCTGCTGCGCTGGATGATGCCGACCTGGAATCACTGGGAAGCCTGTTTCTGGAGCCGGTCTGGCTCTTCTACCGCAAGGCGTCCGCTCCGCTGGACACCAACCCGCCTCAGACTTTGGACTCACTCACCCAGTTGAAGGGCCTGCGGGTCAATGTGGGCACGCACGGCAGCGGCGTACCCAATTTGATGAACAAGCTACTCGACAGCAACCACATTGCGCCTGCGTCGCTGAACTTGTCCCACATGGAGCAAACACCTGCCACCGTAGCCCTGCTTGCAGGGCAACTGGACGCCATCGTATTCGCCTCGGCCCCAGAGACCAACCTGGTGCAGATGCTGCTGCAGACACCTGGCATCAAGTTGATGAATTTTGCCCAGAGCGAGGCCTATTCGCGCCGGTTTTCATTCCTGAGCCCGGCTGTGTTGCCGCGTGGCGTCGTGGACCTGGCGGCCAATGTTCCACCCAGGAACGTGCATCTGGTAGCACCCACCACCACGCTGATTTCGCGCGCTGAAACCCACCCGGCTTTGTTGCAGCTTTTTGCACTGGCGGGCAACAGCATTCACGGCAGTGCTGGCTGGTTCAAGCATGCCCGGGAGTACCCCAACCTCAAGAACAACGAGTTGCCGTTGGCCCAGGAGGCCGAGCGCAGCATTCAGGGCGGCACGCCACTGCTCCAGCGCTACCTGCCGTTCTGGGTAGCCAATTTGATTGAGCGCATGTGGTTGGCGATGGGCATCATCCTGGCGGTCTTGCTACCTCTGTCGCGCGTGATTCCGCCGCTCTATGCGTTTCGGGTACGTTCGCGCATCTTCAGGTGGTACGCCCAGCTGCGCGAAATTGAAAGTCGCGCAGAGGGGTCTCAAGACACCCGGGCACTCATTGCCGAGCTCGATCAGATGGACCGCCATGCCGAAAAGATCAGTGTGCCGTTGTCTTACACCGACGAACTCTATGCGCTACGCACCAACATCCAGCTGGTCCGAAAGGCGCTACAGCGCAGTGGCGGGCGTTTGAGCGGGTGAAATCAGGGCGTCCAGCGCACCCGGCTCAAAATGTTTTTCAATGTAGTGGGCCAGCCCGTCAAACACCGAGTCCAGCGTCGGTGCGCCGGCGCCAAACAGTGCTTGCAGCACCGCAGGGTTTTCAAACAGGCCATGCAGGTACAGGCCCATCACATTGCCAGCCCCATTGCACCAACCCAATCCTTCGGGCAACACGGCCAGGGCAACATCACCCCCGGCTGCCATGGCAGGGTGCTGGGTCGTTTGGCCATGGTGGATTTCGTAGCCCGAAAGGGACACGCCACCCAACGCGGCCCAAGGCGACGAAGAGCCGATTCCGGCGCCCAACGACGAGCAGGTGGCAGTCGTATGCCTGACCGTCTTGTCCTGCGCAAACACCGTGACCAGCGGCAACAGCCCCAGACCCGGCGCATTGCCATCAATTCCGTGCGGGTCGATCAGCGCCTCACCCAACATCTGCAACCCACCACAAACCCCCAGCACCGCCCCGCCCGCCGCCGCATGCGCAGCCACCGCAGCATCCAGCCCTTGCGAGCGCAGCCAGGCCAGATCAGCACTAGTCGCCTTGGAGCCCGGCAGGATGATCCAGTCAGTCGGCTCCAAAGCGGCCAATTCCTTGGGGCTGCGCACCCACATTAAGCGCAGGCCCGGGATGTTTTTCAGCGGCTGGAATTCATCCAGGTTGCTGATGCGCGGATAGGCAATCACCGCCACCGTCTTCGTGATCCGACCCGGCACCACGCTGCGATCATCAAACAGGCCATCTTCTTCGGGAAGGCCGTGCTGCCACCACATCGGCAGCGTGGCGACCGTGGAAATGCCAGTCAGGTCCTGCAGCATCTGCGGTGCCGGCGCCAGCAGGCTGGCGTCGCCGCGAAATTTGTTCAGCACAAAGCCTCTGATCAGTGCCCGCTCCTCCACGGGCAATAGGGCCCAGGTGCCATACAAGTGGGCAAAGGCGCCGCCACGGTCGATGTCGGTGACCAGCAGGCATTGGGCCTGGCAGTGCAGCGCGACCCGCATATTGACGATGTCACTGTCATGCAGGTTGATCTCGGCCGGGGACCCTGCACCCTCGATGACCACAACGTCGTTTTCGGCACGCAGTTCATCCAGTGCAGCTGAAATCTGCGGCCACACCATGGCACTGCGACCGCGCCATGCCATGCGCGAAAGCGCTTCGTCCACCTTGCCCATCAGGACCACCTGGCTGTGGGTGTCCGCCTCGGGTTTGAGCAGGAGCGGGTTCATGCGGACATCGGGAACGGCATTGGCGGCCAGTGCCTGAAAGTATTGGGCACTTCCGATTTCACCCTGGCCATTTCCAGAGGCAACCACCCTTGCGTTGTTGCTCATGTTCTGCGCCTTGAACGGGGCGACTTTCAGCCCCTGGCGCGCGTAGTAGCGGCACAGCGCCGTGGTCAGCCAGCTTTTGCCAGCACCGCTGGTGGTGCCGAGCACCATCACACATTGGGCAGCCATGGTTGAGACTCCTTGCGACAGATAGCGCCTACAGGCGCGGCAACGCGACCCACTGGCCGGCCACGGAATGGATGGCCAGCCGTCCGCCAAAAACGGCTTCGACGGCGCCATGTGTGTCCGAGTGATGTGCTGCGCCGTGGTGCAGCACGCGTCCATCGGCCATGACAACTACGGCATCGGCATGCAGCGCCATGGACACCTCGTGCAGCACGCTGACCACGGTCACGCCCTGCTCCACCAAAGCGCGCACAATGCCCAGCCAGTCGGCCTGGTGCGGCGGGTCGAGATTGGCCAGCGGCTCGTCCATCAGCAGCACCTGGGCCTGCACCGCCAGCGCACGAGCCAGCAGCACGCGCTGGCGCTCGCCGCCGGATAGCTGCCCCAGCGCGCGGGCACGCCAGTCCCAGGCCTGCGTAGCGCGCAATGCCAGCTCTACCGCCGCATGGTCGGCAGCGCTGGGCGACGACAGCCAGGGCTGGTGCGGCAGGCGCCCCAGCATGGCCACGTCGAACACGGTCAGGTCATCGGCGCTGGATTCGTTCTGGCCCAGCCACGCCAGTTGCTGGGCCCTTTGGCGCCCATGCAAGGCCGACAGTGGTTGGCCCAGCAGCGTGACGGTGCCGCTGTGGGGAATGAGTCCTGCCAGGACTTTCAGCAACGTCGATTTGCCGGCGCCATTGGGGCCGACGATGCTGGTCCAGCGGCCCTGGTCCAACGCCAGATCAAAACCGTGCAAAACTTCGGCGTTTCCGAGGCTAGCCCTTATGGACTGTGCGTAGACAGCTATATCTTTCATAGCAAACCCCTGGCTGTCACACGCTGGTGCATCAGCCATAGCAGGTAGCCGCCACCCAGCACGGCGGTGAGCACGCCCACCGGCAGCTCCTGCGGCGCAATCACCCAGCGTGCCAGGATATCGGCCGCCATCAGAAGGGCACCACCCATCAGGCTGCTGAGCAGGATCAGGCGGCCATGGCTGGTCTTGACCACCGAGCGCACCAGATGCGGAGCGGCCAGGCCGACAAAGGCGACCAGGCCGGTCTGCGCCACGGCCGTGCCAGTGGCCAGCGCCAGCACGGCAACCAGACCACGGCGCAGGCGGGCCAGCGGTAGCCCCAGGCTGGCGGCGGTGGCTTCGCCCAGCGCCAGGCCGTCCAGCACCGGGCTCACGGCCCAGGCGACAGCCATGCACAGCAGCCAGGTGCCCAGCATGATGCTGCAGGCGCTCCAGCCCACATAGCCGGTACTGCCCAGCATGAAGGACTGCATGGACTGCAAAAAGTCGGGCCGGGCCAGCATGATGAGTTCTTTGGCCGCACCCAGCACCACGCCAACGATGACGCCCGCCAGCAGCAGACGCAGCGTGTGCTGCACACCTTTGGCCAGCGTCAGCGTCAGCAGCACGCCAGCCACGGCACCGGCAAAGGCACCGGCCGTCAGGCCCAGGCGCATCAGCCACTGCGTGGCAAACGGCGACACACCAAACAGCACCAGACTGAGCGCAACACCCAGCGAAGCGCCGGACGCACTGCCCAGCAGATAGGGATCTGCCAGCGGGTTGCGAAACAAGCCCTGCGCAACGGCACCAGCCAGCCCAAGCAACGCACCGGCCACCCAGGCACCCAGCGTGCGCGGCAGGCGAATGTCCCACACAATCTGCAGCGCCACAGGGTCATCCAGGGCGTGCAGCGCGCTCTGGAACCCCGTGCTGCCCACGCCCACACCGAGCAATGCCAGCACGGCGGCGATCAGCAGCAGCACGGTCGCAATGGCGCTGGCGCGCTGGTTCATCATCGCGTGCGGCCCTTGTCGGCAATGCAGCGCGCCATCAGCCGTGCACCGTCGGCCATGCGCGGCCCCGGGCGCACCAGCATGTCGGCCTCGTCGCGGTTGAACAGGCAGACGCGCTTCTCGCGCAGGGCGCGCATGCCGCTCCATCCGGGGCGCTGTTCCATGCCGACGTAGTTGGTGTCACCGACCATGACCAGGTCCGGGTCGGCGCGCACCACGAATTCGGGGTTGAGCTTGGGGAACGGCCCCAGACTGGCCGGCACGATGTTCTTCACGTCCAGGCGGGTCAGCGTCTCGCCAATGAAAGACACTTCACCGGCGGCGTAGGGGCCATTATTGACCTCGAAATACACCCGGGTGCTGCGCGCGGCCGGTGGGAGCGACTGGGCGGCGGCCAACACACCGGCGTCGATGACGCGCCAGACGCGCTGGGCATCCTCCACGCCCAGCAAGGCACCGACCTTCTCCAGCACCCGACGCACGTCGGCGTGGGTCTTGGGTTCCAGGGCTACGACCTTGATGCCCAGCGCCTGCAGCCGCTCGCCGGCGCGCGCACTGGTGGCCATCAGCACTACGTCAGGTCTAAGCGCGACCACGGCCTCAATGCTTGGGTCCAGACCGCCGCCGACCTGGGGCAAGGCCCGCACAACGGCCGGGAAGTTGGAATAGCGGTCCACACCGACCAGGCGCTGGCACTGGTCCAGTGCACACACGACCTCGGTCAGCGAGGGCAGCAGGCTGACGATGCGCTGGGGCGACTTGTCAAAATTGACTATTACACCGCGGTCGTCGGTCACCTGCAGGGCGCGGGCCATGCCAGTGAACATCAATGCAACGATACAAGTTAGCACTGCCAGGAGGTGCAGGGTCGGTTGCTTGCTACGGCGAATCTGCGTGTTCATTGCTGGTCACTCCAGTCCATGATGATGCGATGCAACTGCTCCACTCCATCGGTCAGCGCGGCCGGGCCGGGCTGCAGGATGTCGCAGGATTTGATTTCGAACAACTGGCCGTTCTTCACTGCGTTGACGCTGTCCCAGCCAACACGTGCCGCCACCTTCTCGGGGCGAAACTTCTTGCCGCACCAGGAGCCGATGATGATGTCGGGGTTGCGGCGCACGATCTCGTCACTATGCGCAATGATGCGGTTCTTACCCATAGGTTGCAGCGCCAACTCCGGGAAACAGTCGTCCCCACCGGCGATGCCCACCAGCTCGGACACCCAGCGGATGGCGCTGATGTGGGGCACATCCCACTCTTCAAAAAACACACGGGGCCGGCGCGGCAGACTGGACGCCGCCGTCTGAATTGCTTGCAGGCGTGCCTGCATGGCGTCCATCAGTTCGGCAGCGCGTTCGACCTGCCCCACCATGGCCGCCACCTGGAACAGCACGGAGAAAATCTCGGCCACGCTGCGCTGGTTGAACACGGTGACTTGCACGCCCTTGCGGATCAGCTCGGCCGCAATGTCGGCCTGTAAATCGGAAAAGCCAAACACACAGTCCGGCCGCAGCGCCAGGATCTTGTCGACTTTGGCCGTCAGATAGGCACTGACGCGCGGCTTCTCGACCCGCGCCCGCGCCGGGCGTACGGTGTAGCCCGAAATACCCACGATACGGTGCTCCTGCCCAAGCAGGTAGAGCCATTCTGTGGTCTCTTCCGTCAGGCAAACGATGCGTTGGGGGCCGTCAGGCAATTGCATGGCTACTGGGACCAGTTCATGGAGACAAACAGGTTGCGTCCGGGTGTGGAGAAGCCGTTTGCCAGCTGGTACTGCGCGTCCGTCAGGTTGTTGATGCGCGCCAGCAGCGACACATTTTTTTTCAGCCTCCAGTTCGCACCCACGTTGAGCAGCGTGTAGCCAGGCAACAGGTCTCGGCCACTGAAGGACAGGTTGTTGTCCTCACGGTCGCCGGAGAGGCGCAGCTCGCCAAACATGCTGACATCACCCAGGCGCTGGCTGATGCGCGCATTGAGCAGGTTGCGCGCCACGCGCACCAGGCGCAGGTCGTTGGACGCCGCAAATGACGAGTAGGAACGCGGGTCGGCGTGGTCGTAGGACAGGCTGTAGCTGGTGTCACCCGACTGCACATCCGCCGTCAGCGTGATGCCACGCAGCACCGCCAGCGAACTCTGCACGTTGGTGGTTGGCACGATGAAGCCCTGGATGTCGTTGTTGTAGGCTACGGCGCCCAAGGCCACGCTGCCGGTGTGGTACTTCATGCCTAGTTCGGTGGCGCGGTTGCGTTGCGGTTGGAGCGCCGCGTTGCCAAAGCCGGGGTAGTACAACTGGTTGAAGCTCGGCGCCTGAAAGCTGGTGCCCACGCTGGCGACGGCACGCAGGGCCTCGGTGACGCGGTAGCCACCGGATAGCGACCAGTTGCTGAAGTCGCCGAACTGCGAGTTGTCGTCGTTGCGTGCCACCACCAGTGCATTCCATGCCGCGCGGTTGAAGGCGTAGGACGCAAGCAGGCTGCGCACGTCGCGGCTGGTTACGGTGTAGGCGGTGTTGCTGTCTACCGTCTCGTTGCGGCTTTCCAGCACTACGGACAGCACGTCCTTGTCCAGTGTGATGTCGTTCTGCCATGTCGCCTGGCGCCGGTTAGTGTTGAACTGTGTGGAGCCACCGGCAGCACCGTCGCTGAAGCGGAAGTAGTCGCCCAGCGATTGCTCATTACTGCTACCGGCTGTCAATGTCGTTTGCCACTGCGGCAGCCACTGTGCGGCCCACTGCAGCGTCGCATGCACCAGTCCGGTCTTGCCGCGGGCGTCCGTGGTCAGACGGTTCAGCGCCAACGGATTGGGGAACGGGGTGGAATCGAGCCGGTAGTTAGTGTCACTGCGCAGCAAACTCAGACGCAGGGCGTGTTCGCGGTTGATAGGCGCCGACAGACGGAAATCGGCGCTGCTAGCGTCGAAACCGTCGTCATCGGGGTTGTAGCTCCCGGAAGCCGGGTTGGCCACAGCTGTGATGCCGTTCGCCTTCTCGCGCGAAACGCCCAGGCTGTAACCGATGGCGCCACTGGTACCGCTGACATGCGCACTGGCCTGCTGTTGCCCGTCCGTACCGACGCCCACACTGGCACCCAACTCCAACGCCTGGCTGGGCGCTCGGGTAAAGATCTGGATGACACCGCCAACAGCGTCAGGGCCATACAGCGCCGAGGCCGCGCCGCGCAGGATTTCGATCCGCTCAATGCGGTCCAACGGCAAATTCTCCATGGCGGCACCACCCGAAGTGGCGGAACCCACGCGTACACCATCCACCATTACCAGGGTCTGAGACGTCACCGCACCGCGCAAAAAAATGGCGGTATTGGAGCGGTAGCTGCCGCTGGAGACCATTTGTACGCCAGCCTGCTGGGCGAGCAGATCGCGAATGGAGGACTGGCCGGCCAGTTCCAATGTTGCGCGGTCAATGATGGAGACATCGGCAAGTACATCGGTCACCGGGGTGGCGACGCGCGAGGCGGTCACGACCTGCTCCTTGAGTTGCAATTGGGCGTGTGCGGACAGCGCGGTGCCCAGCGCCAGAGACAGCGTGGCAAAGCGCGCACGGGTAGTGCAGATTTTCATAAAGGGGAACCATCAACAAATGTGCCCTCGCTGTCTTCCCCGACAGCGCATGGGCGTAACGGTTGCGCGCTAAGGCGCACAACCACCGTGTTGGCCGGTATCCGGGCTAGTGGAGCAACTCCCATCGCCTTCCCAGGCGCTTGTTCAAGGCACCCAGTGGCTGTTGATGGGAACGGAATCGCGAAACGATTCGTCCACTTACCGTTGCGGGGGCAGCGCAGGTTAGGTTTGCCGCTAGCGGCGCACCCTCCTGCTTCCCGTTGAACTGCTGCGTGTGAACCACGCCGCGAGAACCAACGCAAGAATTCTAAGGCAGTTTGCTTGACGTAACCCTACAATGTCTAGCCTATGGCGAACCAGAACCACATCGACCAAATTGCAGAGCGGGTAGAGCGCCTGTTGGTGCGTTACGCTGAGTTGCAACGCACCAACGTGCTACTTACCAACCAGGTGGATGGACTCACGCAGGAACGCGATGCTCTCAAGTCGCGGCTAAGCGCTGCGCGTGCCAGAGTAGACGCCCTGCTGGACCGACTCCCGGAAGCACCTGCGGTGCAAAAAGACCCATCATGAAACAGCTTGAAGTTCAAATCATGGGGCAAACCTATTTGCTGGGCTGCCCAGAAGGCGGCGACTCCCGTTTACTCGAAGCAGTAGAGCGCGTCGACACTGCCATGTGCAAGATTCGCGATGCGGGCAAGGTGCGCGCTCGGGACCGCATCGCGGTACTGGCAGCGCTGAATCTGGCATTTGACGTGCCAGACCGCACACCGGCTGTACCTGCCACCATTTCAAATGACCCACCGGTTGCGGCGTCCACCCCGCAGGGTACCGACTCCGATGTGTTACTGGTGTCTCTATTGGAGCGACTGGACCAGGCACTTGGAAATGACGGCAGACTGCTGTAAACCCCAACGATTGCACGCGATAGGCCTACAATCGTCCGTGTCTGCAGTGCCCGCCGGGCTTTATATTTCCTTGTACCAATGCTCTTAGAGCTCGGGCCTGGAACATTGCCTTGCTAGCGTGATCATCTCGCGTTAGATGAACCCAAAGCTTGCGCTGACCTAGCCCACCTGAACCCCGGTTCAGGATGCCGGTCCGGTGGCACTGCAGACACCTATTACCTATTTCTCCAATGAAAAAGCTGGGGAGTTCTCTTAAGTCACATCATGAGGTATCATGAAATTCCAACTACTTTGTTGGTACTTTTGATGGCACCAGATGGCACTCTCAGACCTCCAAATTCGCCGGACTGATAAACCAGGTAAGTATGCTGACGGTCGCGGCCTCTTCCTACAGGTGACACCCCGCGGCGGCAAGTACTGGCGCTACTCCTACCGTTATGGTGGAAAGCAAAGGACCCTTGCTCTCGGAATCTATCCTGATATCGGTCTAGCCAAGGCACGCGAACTGCACCAAGAAGCTCGCTCCCAGCTTGCACAAGGGATTGACCCCAGTGCCCAAAAGCAGGTTGTTAAAGCCCGCAAAGCCAACACCTTTGAGTCATTGGCTTCCGATTGGCTAAGTCGCCAGACCCTAAAAGACATCACGCGAGACAAGCTGCACCTGTGGATTGAGCGTGAATGCCGTCCGTTGGCCTCTATGGAAGTGACAGCGATTACCGCACGTGACATATTGACGGTAGCCCATGTTGTGGAATCCTCCAGTGCTGACCGTGCCCGCAGAATAGTTGCGATGTGCGGCCAAATTCTGCGCTATGGCGTGGCAACTGGGCGAGCAGAACGAGACCCAACAGGTGATTTACGCGGTGCCCTTGCCGCGCCACCAGGTGGTAACTTCACAGCTATCACCGACCCCGTGAATTTGGCCAAGCTCATGCACGCCATTTATGCCTTTCATGGAAATTTACTGACTGTATCCGCCCTCAAACTATCGGCACTCACATTTACACGGCCTGGTGAATTGCGGGCGGCCTTATGGACTGAGATTGAAAACGACACCTGGTCCATACCCGCAGCACGCATGAAGATGGAGCGCGACCACATCGTTCCGCTATCAACCCAAGCGTTATCTGTCCTGGAGGGCTTGCCGCGCACCAGCATATATGTGCTGCCAATGCAGAAAGATGATGATCGACCCATGGCGGCCAATACAGTGGCTGATGCCATCCGGAAACTAGGGTTTAAACACACCGCCCATGGTTTCCGGGCCACTGCGCGCACCATTCTGGATGAAGTACTGAATCAAAAAGTTGACCTTATAGAGCATCAGCTAGCTCATGCGGTCAAAGATGCCAATGGTCGGGCTTACAACCGCACAACGCACCTACCAGCGCGTAGGCAAATGATGCAGGTATGGGCCGACTATCTGGACAAGCTGCGCATTGGTGCGGACGTTATCCAACTACGCACAGCGACATAAATCAGTTTTGACCACGCCTAGCCATCGGCTGATCCCCGATGGTGAAAATGAGTTTCCCCTGACTCGCTGGCGCTGGTTCATTAATAGGGTGTTTAGGGGCGCGGGGATGGGTAACTTAGAGAATGGCACTAAGATCATTTACGAACCTGAGCCGGGCGAACCATGCTGGCCATTTTGGGGGTTGCTTGAGGCGGTTACGGTTCCACCGACGCTACGCCTTAGCTTGGGCCAATCCGGCATCAGATTCAAAAAGATTCCGTCCGATTTCTTTGCACGGTCAGAGCCAATTGGTCGTCAGGCCCTGAGGCTACTGCAACGGCGCACCATCGGGGAGTTACGCGTAGCAGCTACGGAGATACGCGCAGCAATTGCACACGCTGTCGTGGAAAGCACGGACATTGCCATCTATGACCTCATCACAAGACCGTGCATAAATGGTGGGGCTCAACTGCACATTGAGCTCGACGACGCTCCATTGACAGCGCGTGAAATCAGTGACTTGCTTGAAAGCTGGGCAACAAAATGGGATGACCCAACCGGTCTACCAAATCGTGACGGTCTGAGCGACCTTGATGCGTTGCGCTGGTTCGGCCGACGTCAATACGGTGAGAAACTTTGGTATGGGTTGATTGAACCCGATGAATCAGAGATCTATGCTGTGTTGGCATTGATGCTTATTTGTGCAGCGGTACATGTAAGCCAACTCTATAAGGATTGCAGTGTTCCCAACCCTGCTGATCCAACGGTGTGGCAGCTAAAGGTCTTCGGCTGGGCAACTATCAATGCTGTGGAGGCCATCGCATATGCAGAACGCCTGGAATCAGAGCAAGAGATCAGACAGGACCATGACCGCAAGCAAGAAACAAGTCTTGACGACGCGCTATCACAAAAAACTAGTGAACGGGCGATTCACGCCGCTACCAAGCGCCACGCACCAAGCAATGCTGCACGAGACTGGGTTCGCCAGGAATGGGCTCTCCATCACGACAGCTATTCCGGTAACAAGTCTGAGTTTTCCAGAACTTACGTTGCACGCGTCAAGAATGAGTTTCAGGATTCAAAAGGCGACCCACTGATCGTGACCGAAAAAACGATCCGTGACGTGTGGTTAAAGAGTCCCCCGGCTGCTGGCAAATAGGCCGGGCTGCCTGGCAAACGGGCCGGGATGCCCGGCATTCGGGTACTGACAATTAGCATCGGTCCAAACAAACTCGGGTTTTCATTTAAGGAATCCCGACATGTCACCCAAAATCACATCCGTTAAAACGCCAATTGCATCCAGCATTCCGGCGGCAAAACCAACAATCCATCACTCGGTCTTCGACGCCTACGCCGACAGCGCCTTTGTTCGAGAATCACAACTGGTACGTAGTCCCAAGCGTCCGGAGCATCCAGCACCACTGCCATTCAGCGCACCGACCCTTTGGCGCAAAGTGGCGGCAGGTACTTTCCCCAAGCCCATCAAATTATCAGAGCGAGTGACATGCTGGAAGGTCAGTGAAGTCCGGGCCTGGATGACGGCACAAGCCATGGCGTAAGGATCGACACACCATGAACGCCAACACCATGCAAAAGGCCGCTGGAGCGACTAACTCCAACGGCCAACACACTGACACCAACAGTGTCAATTCTGGCACTAACGACACCACCAGTAAAGTCGTTGCGCCGACCCCAGTCCCCAAACCTAACAGGGCCGCCATTCTGGATGCGCTGATGGTGCTATACGATCCAGCTGATGTGGTCGAGCTTCGTGCAATTAGCACCAACGGCCGCAAGCGTACTGATTCTGGCTACTTTGATGCCGACCACCGTGACGATCTAGCGGACTATGCGATGGGACTGAGTGAAAGTGGTGCTGCGGTTTACACCACGTTAAACGCAGTTAATCCCCAGTTACTGAGTCGATATTCCAATCGCCTTGAAGTCAACGCCAGTTCCACTACCACCGACAAGGATGTGACACGGCGGCGCCAGTTGCTAATTGATCTTGACCCAGTGCGTCCATCTGGCACAAGTGCGACGGACGCACAGCTTGAGGCAGCTAGGATCAAAGCTTGTGAGATTTACACCTACCTAGAGAGTATCGGTTGGCCTGCGCCTGCAACTGCCTTATCAGGCAACGGCTACCACCTGCTTTACGCTATCGATCTGCCCAACGATGACGCTTCAACTGCGTTAGTGAAGGCGGTGTTGCTGGCGCTGGCTGATCGCTTTGACGATGCCCACACCAAGGTCGATCGCGCTGTTTTCAATGCGGGGCGGATAACCAAGCTGTATGGCACTGTTGCCAACAAGGGCGACCATACAGCGACCGCCCCATGGCGGCGGTCATGCCTGATGGACACCCCTGCGCGGGTCGTGGTGAAAGTGGCGCAGCTTGCCATGGTTCAACCACCAGCACGGGCAGCGACACCCGACACAAGGCCTGCTACTGTTGCCGATACATCCACAGCGGGAAGTTTCAATCTGGAGGACTTCTTTGGACGGCATAGCATTGCCTACACCACCGACCTGCACGATGGTCGTGAGCGGTTCAAGCTGGCACGGTGCCCCTTCAACCCCGAGCACGTCAATGGTGAAGCAGCGGTGTTTCGTCCACCATCGGGGCCACTGGGCTTCAAGTGCCAGCACGATTCCTGTTCAGACAATCACTGGAAGCAAGTACGGGAGTTGCTGGATGGGCCGCAACAGGGCGGCGTGAACTCAGTGGCCGCTGGTGCAAGTAATGTGGGGGCTACATTTCATGTAGACACTATTTCAAGCGAAGACGAACAGCGCTTGCGCGGTGCCCTTGCTGCTATTCCAGCAACCGCCTGTCTGAAAAACCATACTGCAGCGCAGGTCATCGGCATGGCCTTGCGCCATATGCCCAGTGGCATTGCCGAAGACCTAGGCAGGGCAATGTGTGGCGAATGGGATGCATTGACCGGTGGAGTGGCACTAGCGGTGTTTGACAAAAGCGATCCGCACTATTCGGCACGTAAGCCGCTGGGACTGGCTAGCGTGTATGCGATGGCGCAGATGCATGGTTGGTCGGATTCAGAGCCTTGGTCAGCACCAACTCTATTGCCTGTTGGGTTGCCCCCTGTGATGCCTTTTACCGACGACCTACTGCCTGTAGCTTTGCGGCCCTGGGTGATGGATATTGCCCACAGGATGCAATGCCCCCCGGACTTCTCAGCAGTTGGCGCTATTGCAGCGATATCTAGCCTGATCGGGGCTCGTGCTGTGGTTCAACCTAAGCAACACGATAACTGGCAGGTCGTTCCAAATCTTTGGGCACTCATTGTGGGCAGGCCGGGCGTGATGAAATCCCCGGCGCTTGGTCAAGTCATGATGCCCTTGAATCAGATGGAAGCGACCGCGCGCAAGCTATTTCAGACGGTGCATGAGTCATGGGAGCTGGACTGCAAGGTGTCAAAGATTCAGGACGATGCCAATGAGAAGAAAGCTAAGGGCCTGATTGACAAGGGCAACACAGCAGCAGCGCGTCAACTACTGACACCCAGCGCCACTCCGGCAGAACCCACCATGCGCAGCTACGTGGAGACCAATACCACTATGGAGGCTCTGGGCGTAACGCTCCAGCAGAATCCTTGGGGTTTGATCGTTTATCGAGATGAGATTTTTAGCTTTTTGACAACGTTGGATAGTGAAGACAACCAGGAGGCTAGAGGCTTCTACCTTCAGGGCTATGACGGAAACCAAGGCTACAAATTCAAGCGCATCACTCGCAGTGAGACTTGGCTGGATCGTGTGTGCATTGCCATGCTGGGTGGCATCCAGCCAGGCAAAATTCAACGTTACGTGAGGGATGCGGTATCTGGCGGTAATGGCGATGATGGCTTGTTGCAACGGTTTGGTTTGACGGTATGGCCAGACATTGAAGCAGAGTTCAAACTGGTTGACCAATGGCCAGACACCCAGGCTAAACAAGCCGCCTGGGCAGTATTTGAACGCCTGGCACCGTTGCAGCCTCTGAATGACACCGAGCCCGTGGTGTGGCGATTCACTCCAGAAGCACAAGCCCTGTTCTTTGATTGGCTGGTTCCCTTTGAAACCGAGATTCGCAGCGATGAACTTCACCCAGCCATGGTGTCCCATCTGGCCAAGTACCGCAAACTAATCCCGGCCTTGGCGCTGATCTTTGCCCTGATTGATACACCTGACAGCGGTGGCGTGATCCATGAAGCTGAACTGAGGCGCGCACTGGCTATGGGGGAGTATCTGCGTAGCCATGCAAACCGCCTCTATGCGGCGGCAACGACCCCAGAGACCAAGGCCGCTGAAACCCTACTATCCAAGATCAAGGCAGGAAAGTTGGTTGGCGGCGACGGTGCAGTCTCAAGCAGGTTCACACCCCGGCTAGTAGCTAAGAAAAGTTGGTCTGGCTTGGGATCGTCAGCTGATGTACGCAAAGCCGCCGACTTGCTGGTGGACTATGACTACTTGCGCCGTGAAGTAGAGCCAGTTGGTGCATCCGGTGGCAGACCGAGCGTGTGCTATGTAATCAATCCAGAAGTACTTCAAGGCGTTACAGCGGGAACCCCCTTGCATTGTTGATAAATCAGTAATGCCTCAGGTGGGGGCTACGAAACCTACAAAACCCACTGAGTGACATCAGTATGGGGTTTTGTAGGTTTTGCTGTCTTCTCCCAGGCACCGCCAGAATATATGGGGTAGTAATGGATATTCACTGGCTTAGGTCACCACTGGTCGTGGCATAGGAAATTTTTAAATTTTTTGTGAACAAAAAATGATGCCGGAGCTCAAGGTTGGGTGAAATTTACAAAATGGGTACGAGGGCAGTACCAACGGGTCAAAGGTAGAAAACAAAAACACCCCCCCCGCATCAAGCCCTGCACAGTTTTCAACCCATGCCCACCCCCTAATGCGTGGTCATGTGCCCCTACAAGTCGCTTCGCTTGGTTTCCAGGTCACATCACCGCTTTTCACACGTTCGGCGGCTGGGTATGTCAATCAGTGCAATAGGCGTTGCTACGCCCCTTGCAGAGGCTGCAGAGGTGCTTGGTAAGTGCTTCGCAATGGTGGTCAGTGCGCTGTGGCGCAGACGTGGCTACGGCTCGCTGGCGCATCGTGCTGGAGTCGCTGTTGCCAGCAGCGTGACCATGCAGCCCTTTTTAAGTCGTGCCTTTGTTAAAAAAGGCCACATCGTCACTTTCACCAGATCGACGGTTGGTTGTGCTGGTCAGTGGCAAAGGCTGGGTACAGCCATTGCCAGGATTCACGCATTCAAAGCATGTGCTTCGCAAGTGTCAATCAGTGCGCTGTGGCGCAGACATGGCCGCTACGCTCTCAGCTTCGACCAGCAGCGTGACCATGAACCACACTGCAAGTCGTGCCTTGGTTGCAGAGTGGCACATCGTCACTTGTCATGGGTTTAAAGTTCTGTGGGTCTGATCAGTGGCAAAGGCGGATTACCGCCATTGCCAAAATGCACAGTGTCATCACCAGTTGCTTCGCAAAGATGGCAGCATGAGCGCTGTGGCGCTGGGTGATGATCTCGCCTCGCTTGCGCATCGTGGCTGGCATTCCAGATCCACCGCTACTGGTGATCCACAGCTACGGCAAAGTTACATAACGCCCCACTGCATGAAGTGCAGGTCCAGCCACTCGCAAGCTCGCTTTGTGGCCCTACACCGCTACGCGCCCTTTGGATTTACGCAGTAGGCGTTATGCAAAATTGCCTTCACTGGAGCGGTCACCAGCCGCCTGCACTCCCAGGCCGCTTCGCGCCCTACGTACAGTCGTCTGTCGCCCTAGCGGTGTTCTGGCGTTGTGGCATATGTCAGGCGCTTTGCGCATTGTTCTGGTTTGTGGCCTACGGCCAGGCATCTTGTGTTTGCCCCTGCCCACCCTGGGCTGGCTTGCTTCGCAAGCATCGCCCGCGCGGTCTGCCCGTCTGCCCCCCAAGGGGGCTCCCTCAGAACCGCGCAAAGCCACACCGCCGGTCATGCCCTTGTTGCCACCAATAATGCCAGCTCTATCACCGAGCACTTTTCACCCCTGTGCTAGAAGCAAGAAAAAGAAGCCCGCCACCATGAGGCAATCTAAGAATCATGCGCTGGTGAGGGGCTTCAATCCTACCAACTGGGGTAGCTGTCGCGCTACGAGGCACACCTGGATCAAAAGTATGAACGCGGCTTGGTGATGCCGATCAAGCACAGTCCTAATTAGCTTTGAAGCAAAGCCCAGGGCTGTTCGACAATCAAACCAAAAAAACCCACCACGGCTAAAAAGCAAACGATTAATTGAAATTGACTACCACTGTGAACTGTTCCCCTGTGCGAGTCAATGTCAAGTAATACACACCTCGGAAACCATTGTCTGCAGCACTTTTTGCCAATGTACTCGTCACTCCAACTGATTCTGCTGGGATGAGATCACCCCCACTAAGCAAGGTTAAGTTTGTGCTGCTGCTTAGCACTGCACTTCCATTTTGGAATTCATATTGACTGATAGAAAATGTTTCATTCGATTTATTTGAAATCGTTGAACTAAACTGCGACCCCGCCTGCTTTATACCGTTCATTGACGACCCCGCCGACGAGGAGCCAGTTCCAAAAAGCTGATTTAAATCGGACACTGCTGTAATCGCAACCGTTTTCACAACGCTGTTAAGTTGGCCGTCATTGACAACAAGTGATGCAACGTACGTTCCCGCCACATCAACGGTGTAAGTTGGCTTAACTGCGGTCGATGAAGACAAGGCAGCATCACTGCCAGCAGGTTTTGAAGTCAACGTCCAGGCGTAGGTCAGCTTGCCACCATTGGCATCAGAACTGGCGCTGCCGTCCAATATGACCACACTACCGGCGACCACGCTTTGAGCAATGCCTGCATTGGCTACCGGTGCGACATTGACAGCAACGCTCGACTCAGGCTTGTCCACCCAAAACCCAGTGCCATTGCCCAGCGTCTTGCTGCCTGCGGTGAAGTCCAGATATCCCTTGCCGGTGATGTAGTCGGTCAGTGCCGTGCTGCTTTGTGCTTCTAGGTCTGGAGCATAAAAGTACCACTTAGACTGGGCACTGTCCCAGGCCCATAGGGTGGTGAGCCCATAGGCCGGTGGGGTGGCCCTTAAGCTGGTGTTAAAGGCGGTGGGGCTTACGTCGTTACCCGTGGCGACCAGGTTCCAGCCTTTGACCAGGTTGTCATTGGTAAAGTTAAACGGCGCTGCACTTTGTAAGTCGAGAGTGGCTGGTGCAGTGGCATTGACCCAGTAGCCTTCGCCGGGGTTGATGTCGCTGAGGATGCCATAGCCTTTGCCAGTGGTGTAGTCCTGCAACTCTGCAGGCATCAAGCTGGGGGTGTAGAACTTCCAGCCTGGGGTGCTGGGGTCCCATTTCCACACGGTAGTGATTAATGATGGGTCACCAAAGGTGGTGGCAACGGGCAAAGGCTGGCTTTGGCTGTTGCCCAGCAGGTTCCAGCCTTTCAACAGAGTCAGCGACGTGCTGGCTGATACAGCCACCGTGTGCGGGCTTCCTGGAGCATTACTGGTGATGGTGACAGTACCTACGCGACTGCCCGCCACCCTGGGGCTAAAGGTCACGCTCAGGTCGCAAAAGCCCGATGCGCCCAAACCAGCGCCACAGTTGTTCGTGACCGCAAAATCGCCCGTGGTGCTGATGCTGGTCAGGCTCAAAACGGCACCACCAGTATTGGTCAGCTTGATGGTTTGTACTGCGCTGGTGCTGCCCAGTGCCGTCGCCGGAAAGCTCATTGTGGTGGGGTTGAGTGCCACCACTGGCACTGCCAACCCCGTCCCGCTTAAGCTGACGGTGTTGGGGCTGTTGCTGGCATCGCTGGTGATGACCACGCTGCCACTCAAAGGGCCAACAGCAGTTGGGGCAAAGGTCACGCTGATGCTGCAACTAGCAGACGGAGCCAGTGTGGCGCCGCAAGAAGTGATTTTGGCAAAGTCGCCAGTTGCCGTGATGCTGCTGATGTTCAGCACGGCACCACCGGTATTGCTCAGGGTGATGGCTTGGGCTGCGCTAGAGGTGCCCTGCTTTTGGCTGGCAAAGTTTTTGCTGGTGGCGCTCAGGCTCAGCAGAGCACCCTGGCCTATGCCAGTGAGGGCGATTGTGTGCGGGCTGCCTGGGGCATCGCTGGTTAACGTCAATGTGCCGGTACGTGTGCCGCCAGCTGTGGGTTTAAAGCTGACATCCAGCGTGCAAAAACCACCTGCACCAATACCTGCGCCGCAGTTGTTGGTCACATTGAAGTCACCGGTCGCGGCGATGCTGGTGATGTTCATTGTTGCCGTACCGGTGTTGGATAGGATTACCGTTTGTGCAGCGCTGGTGCTGGCGATGTTTTGCTTGGCAAAGGCTTGGGTTGCTGGTAGGCCGCTAACAACTGGTACATCTTTGAAAGTGGCCGTGACAAACTTGGCTGCATCCATGGTGACGGTGCAGGTGGCTGCGGTGCCGCTACAGGCCCCGCTCCAAGCAATCAGATTGTTCGCAGGGCTGGCGGTTAGGGTAACCACATCCCCGGTGAAATAACCGGTGGAACTGGCTACGCTAATACAAGCAATGCCATTGTAGGCACTACTGGTAATTTGCCCCAGTCCAGTAGAACTTACACTCAAAATCAAAGGTCCAAGGCACTGCCCACCGCGCACCAGCCGGACACCGTAGCTGTTGATCCGGTCGTAGTAGTAGCTGGCGAGTCCATAGCCTAAATGGACGAACCATGTGAAGCTTGGATGCTCGGCGCTGAACGAACCCGACCAAAAGAACGAACTACCTGCAGCCGGAAAGACGCTGGTGTTGTATGCTGGAGTAGTCTTTCTATAGTCGACCAAGCTTATAAGTTCATCCGCGCTGGGAATCCGCCAGTCGTTTTTGCCATTAAAACTCTTACTTACTGCTTGAGCCTGCTCAAACGTCATGCTCGACACGACACCTGTGCAAGTACTGCCATTCCAGCTTTGTCCCTCAGCACAGTGTTTCCACATTAAATTGGTCGGTATATGTGTCACCGTGCCATCACCATTGTCTCTATAGTCGCTGGTGGGACGCGAAATATCCAGCAAACCGCCAACAGACTGCCCACCGCGCACCAGCCGGACATTGCGGGGGCTGCTCCGGTAGCCATCGTAGACGTTGCCTAAGCCGAAACTGATGTGCCACGCGTTGCTGGAACCGGCGGCGTAGGGAGAACCTGACCAATAGGACGAGCTTGGTGCAGCTGGAAAAACCACTGAGTCAATTGCCGGATTAAAGACTGTTCGATCCACAATCGTCTGCAATTCTCGAATATTGGGCACCCGCCAATCACTCTGCCCCGCAAATGTCAGAGTGCCAGTTAATGCATTGGCCTGATCAAAGGTATAAGCGCTGGCCTTGCCCGTGCAAGTCGTCCCATTCCAAGTCTGCCCCATTGAACAGCGCATCCAGACCAGCCCAGTAGTTGGGTCGGTCACCGTGCCGTCGTCATTGTCCGAATAGGTTTTTCCCGCCAACGCCGGGGTGATTGATCCACAGACCAATACCAGCAGCGCCAGAAAACGCAAAAAGGCGAAGCGAGCAAGAAGGAGTGACAGTGCATGCATGACGGAATCCCTTGATTTCTATTGCCACTATTTGTTGCTATTATTGGTCTATGTTACTTGCATACCCGCATGGTCATGATGACATGGCACAACAAGCACTTATCAGCGGGCGCAGGCACCCACTGGCAAACAGAGCTATATAGCGGCTAAGAGCATGGCTAGATCGGCTCAGGTGGGCTTATGGCGTGATGCTTACCCAACGCCACCCTCTGGGAGTTCAGGCACAAGCGGTGAGGCGCCGGGGCCTCTGGAAGAAATAGTTAACATTTCACAATGTGAAATATCACTACAAAGCCGTGATTTATCCGAACCGATATCTACCCGATAGGCTGACTCACATTGCCTCACTATGTGGTCCGAGCTATTGAAGTCTATCCAGACATCATCACACTTCTTGGGATTCCAGCTACATACATCTAGAACTTCTGATAGAAGTATTTGATAGCTGTCCCCGATGTACTACCCTTCCCAAATAGCCCACCTCTAGCGATATGCAGCCGGTAGGCTAACTGAGTGTGATCACCCCGATTGATGGGCCAATACCGTGTCAAAATACCACGCACAGTAAGTCACAAAATCTCAGCCAACTGTTGGTCTTTTTGTTGGTACTTTCACCAATTTTTAAACTTTTCCATTGGTACGACTGAACCCTGGTTCAGGATGCGGGTCCGGTGGCATTTGCAGACACCTAACCTTTCCATGCTTGACCCCCTTCTGATCTTCGAACTGGCCGTACTGGGCCTGGCAACCGGCTTTCTGGCCGGTCTGCTGGGTATTGGCGGTGGCATGCTAATCGGTCCATTCATGACGATCATCCTGTCGTCCGTTGGTGTGTCCTCCGATCTGGCAGTCAAAATGGCGATCGCCACGTCCATGGCAACCATCATGTTTACCTCGATTTCCAGCGTGCGAGCCCATCACAAGCGCGGTGCTGTGCGTTGGGACATTGTCAGGGGCCTGGCTCCTGGCATCTTGATCGGTGGCGCCTTCGCCAGCGCTGGCGTTTTTGCCATCCTCAAAGGCAGTGCGTTGGCGATCTTTTTTGCACTGTTCGTTGGATTCTCAGCCACGCAAATGTTTCTGGACAAAAAGCCAAAACCCAGCCGGCAGATGCCGGGCTCGGGGGGCCAATTGGCAGCCGGCAGTGTGATTGGTTTCCTGTCAGGCCTCGTGGGCGCCGGTGGCGGCTTTGTCAGCGTGCCCTTCATGGTTGCGCACAACGTCGCCATTATCAATGCAGTAGCCACCAGCGCAGCGCTGGGTTTCCCCATAGCGCTGGCCAACACCGTGGGCTATGTCATCAGTGGCGCATCTCTTACGCACCTACCACCCCATTCACTGGGATATGTCTGGCTACCGGCGCTGGGCGTGATAGCTTGCTGCAGTGTGCTGACAGCACCCCTCGGCGCAAAAATGGCGCACAAATTGCCGGTGGCCAAGCTGAAGAAAGTGTTTGCGCTGATCCTGTACACCCTGGCGGCCTATATGTTGTGGAAGGGGTTACACGGTTAGATCGTATCTATCCCTTTGGCAAGGTCGCCTGCAAACGTTCAAGCTCGTCCGCAGGCAATCCGGGGGCGCATAGAAACCCCTGGAAAGCCTCGCAGTGCAGGCTTTTCAAATAGTCACGTTGAGCAACCGTTTCAACACCCTCTGCCACCACCGTCAACTTCAGAGCCTGTGCCATGGCAATGGTGGCACTGACGATGGCCCGGTCGCCCTCATCATCGGGAAGCCCCATGACAAAGGCCCGGTCGATTTTGAGCTTGGAAATCGGAAACTTCTTGAGATAGGCCAGGCTGGAGTAACCGGTCCCAAAGTCGTCGATGGCCAGACTTACACCCAGGCAGGACAACGCATGCAGGCGTGCCAGGGTCTCATTGACATCCTTGATCAGAACGGACTCGGTCAACTCCAGCTCCAGCAGGGACGCATCAAGACCGGCATCACCAATCGCGCTGGCCACGCGCTCCACAAAATCACCCTGCTGAAACTGCAAGGCCGACACGTTGATGGACACGACGACGGGTCGACCCGAATGCTGCCAGACCAACGCCTGGCGGATAGCTTCTTGTAACACCCAGTTCCCAATTGTGATGATGAAACCGGACTCCTCTGCCAGCGGTATGAAGGTGGCAGGCGAAACGTTGCCCAGTTCAAGGTCATGCCAACGGATCAACGCCTCAACCCCAAGCAGGCGTCCATCGCACAAAGCTATCTGTGGCTGGTAATGTAGGGTAAACAAGCCCAGATCCATGGCTTGCCGCATAGAGTGATCCAGTTTCACGCGTGACAGCAGGTCGACATTCATTTGCGGCTGGTAAAAGCGAAAATTCCCCCGCCCGCGTTCTTTCACCCGAAACATGGCAGTGTCTGCGCATTGAATCAATGCGTCCAATGTCCGCGCGTCGGCCGGATACATGGCAACGCCAATGCTGCAACCCAGCGAAAAATTGATCTGATCCACAACAAAAGGCTGTGCCAGCTTTTCCAGAATGCGCCGCGCCACAATCTCCGCGCCAAGGGCATCCGCCTCCTGTAAAAAGGCGATGAATTCATCTCCACCCACACGACACAGCGTATCCACCTCACGCAAGGTTTGTTGTATGCGCGAAGCCGCTTCCATCAGCGCGCGGTCCCCAAAAGTGTGTCCCAGGGAGTCATTGATGTTTTTGAACCGGTCCAGATCAATGTACATGATGGCAAACGTCGCACCACTGCGTTGCGCAGCCCGAAGCGCAACTGCCACCCTTTGACCAAGCAGCAATCGATTTGGAAGACCGGTCAACGCATCGGTATAGGCCAAAACTTCAATACGCTTTTGTGCATCCAGTCGCTCAGTCAGGTCGCGAAACGAATACACGCGCCCCACGACCCGGCTGCGGCTGGTTTGGGGAAGCGTCACACGCTCTAACATGCGCCCCGAGCGCAGCAAAACAACATCGGTGCACTGCATCTCAGGGTCAGATGCAATCACACCCAACTGGTCTGTATACGTCGTCTCGTCCAAAACGCAGGCGGACAAATGGGCAAACATTGCCGGGTCATTGTGGGCGTCCAATAAATCTGGCGGCACATTCCACAATTCAACAAAGCGCCGGTTGTAATGGCGTACTGCACCGGTGGTGTCAGTCACCAATATACCGTCGCCAGTGGATTCCAAAGTCGCCCGCAATTCGGCCATGCGGTTTTCAAGTTGCTCTTCGGTTTGACGCTGTTGGCGTAAATCACGCACCCCGACCAGAAACACCGGCTCGCCCGGATTGAGCCACACCCGGCTGACCTTGCGTTCAACTGGTATGGCAATCCCATCGGAGCAGCGCAGCAGGGAGTCCGAAAAAATAGTACCTGCATGACCAGCAGCAACGTCTTCCCAAAAGTAGAGATCCTCTGGAGACGCCATCAGTTCCACCACGGGTTTACCGATGAAATCACTGCGCTCCATGCCAACCAGCACAGCCAGCCCCTGGTTGATCTCAATGATGCGCAACGTTGTTGCATCGACCAGGCACACCGCCTCGATCATGGCATCCAACAAAGCTGCGTATCGCAGGGGTGTCATGCAAGCGCGCCCATTTGACTGTCCACTACCCGTTCAAAAAAATAGGTTACCCGTTGTCGTGGCGCCAAAAAATCCATGGCGGCACCAGGCAAAGCGGCCGGTTTGAGGCTGCGACGTATCCCCACATGGGGTGCACGCTCCAGATCCAGTATCAGCGTGTCATGCCGGGACACACCAGCATCGTGCACCAGTACACGGGGTTTCAACGGGCGCGCGGAATTGACCGACACCACCATCGCATACCGCTCATCAACCAGTTGCACGACAGAGCCTGGTGGGTACACGCCCATCATACGAATAAACGCACTCAACGCTGGTGTATCAAACCGTGATTTCTGTTGCGCAAAAATCAGGGACAAAGACTCGTGTGGTGTGAGCGCTGTAGCGGGTCGACTGGGGTTGCACAGGTTGTCATATCGATTGACCAGCGCCAGCACGCGGGCGCTTCGGGTCATGGACTCGCCCTTGACTCGAGACGGAAAACCGCTGCCATCGGTCAACTCGTGGTGTTGGGCAATGGCCATTAGTGCGCCTTTGGGCAGGTCCATACTTTTGCCTACTTGCACGCTCATCGCGACATGCTCTTGGTACAACTTGTATTCCGCAGTTGAAAAGTTCTCTTCCAGCCAACGCACCCTGTCTTGAAGTTGTGCCTTTCCGACATCGTGCAGGAAGGCAGCCAAGCCCAAGTCCGACAGCTCAGCTTTCTCCAAACCCATAGCTTTCCCCAGCAGGAGCGAAATGATGGTGACGTTGACCGGGTGCATGGATGACTTGTCACCCGCTGCTTCCGACAATAGGCGAATCGCAGACTCCCCTTCTGACAGCATCTCACTAACAAATCCATCGACCATCGCTTGACATTGCGCGGTAGCCGCTGCGGGCTGAGAGGGTATGAGTTCCAGCGCCTTGCGGTATTGGCGAATCGCTTCACCAAAACGACGTTCACATACGATCAAGCTGCGGTGTTGCGCAGCTAACTCCTCGCCACGCTTGCGCAGCAGCGTGGCATCACGTTGCGCTACTTCCTGACTGACAATGGTTTTTGCATCACCAGCGGAAGCTGCAACGAGGGACGTGTCAACTCTCTCCGGATCACTCTTGTCCATGTTGACGCGCACATGCTGTAGACCCAGCCCGCGAATCGTCTCCATCTGCTTGACAGACGACAACTTGAAACTGCCAGTTGGAAAGGGATGTGCCAGCCACCCCACGTCCAACTCGACAAACATTCCGAGGCGCAAAGCGCCAACCGCCACCAACTCAATGCCATCGTCCTTGTTTTTCATGGGCCTTCCTTGTCCGGTCCAACGTTCAACAACTAACTGCCATCCACGATTTCGTTGCCTCGCATTCCCAATCGAAGGTAAGCATACCCAAATATTGACCATTCGGTCAAAATCTTACGCAAATTGTGTGCCGTAGTCCTCCCATAAACATATCAGAGCAAAAAAAACCCGCCTAGGCGGGTTTTTTTAGAAGTGCGGTTGTGCGCCCGCACAAAAGGGAATTAACCCATGTGCAATCCACCGTTGACCGAGAACTCTGCACCGGTAGCGTAGCCGCCTTCGTCGGACGCCAGCCACGCGATGATGGAAGCAATCTCGCCTGGTTCGCCCAAACGCTTGACCGGCACCGTGCCAATAATCTTGTCCAGCACTTCCTGGCGAATGGCCTTGACCATGTCGGTACCAATGTAGCCAGGGCTCACCGTGTTGACGGTCACGCCCTTGGTGGCAAGCTCTTGCGCCAGCGCCATGGAGAAGCCGTGCATACCGGCCTTGGCGGCCGAGTAGTTGGTCTGACCAGCCTGGCCCTTGACGCCGTTGACGGACGAGATGTTGATGATGCGGCCCCAACCCTTTTCCACCATGTCACCGACCACCTGTTTGGTGACGTTGAACATGGAGTTCAGATTGGTTTCGATCACAGCGTCCCAGTCTTCGCGCGTCATCTTCAGGAACATGCGGTCTTTGGTGATGCCGGCGTTGTTGATCAGCACATCAATGCTGCCGTGTTCGGCCTTGGCCTTGGTAAAGGCTTCCACGGTGGAATCCCAGTTACCAACGTTGCCCACGGACGCGTAGAACGTGAAGCCCAGGGCTGCCTGTTCAGCGATCCACTTGGCGTGATCCCGGGTGGGGCCGCAACCGGCAATAACCTTGAAACCCTCTTTGTGCATGCGCTGGCAAATGGCGGTACCGATACCACCCATGCCACCGGTCACATATGCTACTTTTTGACTCATTTTCTCTCCTCTTTGGTTAAATTAATCAGTTGGGGTTTCATCGTTCAATGGTAAGGGCCACGCCCATGCCACCACCGATACACAGGCTGGCAATGCCCTTCTTGGCATCGCGACGCTGCATCTCATGCAACAAGGTCACCAGGATACGGCAGCCGGACGCCCCGATGGGGTGGCCGATGGCAATGGCGCCGCCGTTGACATTGACCTTGCTGGTGTCCCAGCCCATTTCGTTGTTGACGGCACAGGCTTGTGCTGCAAAGGCTTCGTTGATTTCGAGCAGATCCAGGTCCTGGGCTTTCCATCCGGCCCGCTCGAGCGCTTTCTTCGAAGCTGGCACCGGGCCCATGCCCATCAGGGCGGGGTCCAGGCCACTGGTGGCGAAGCTCGCGATGCGTCCCATGGGGGTCAGGCCCAGGGCGGCGGCTTTCTTTGCGGTCATCACCATCACTGCAGCGGCTCCGTCGTTGATACCAGAGGCGTTGCCTGCGGTCACACCACCCGCCTTGTCGAAGGCGGGGCGCAATCCAGCCAGCGCTTCGGCGTTGGACTTGCGGTTGATGAACTCGTCGGCCGCGAACACGATGGGGTCACCCTTCTTCTGGGCAATGCTGAAAGGCACAATTTCATCCACAAAACGACCAGCGTCTTGTGCAGCAGCAGCCTTCTGCTGGCTGGCCAGGGCCAGTGCGTCCTGCATGTCGCGGGTAATCGAATAGGCTTTGGCCACGTTTTCGGCGGTGATGCCCATGTGGTACTGGTTGTAGACGTCCCACAGGCCGTCGACGATCATGGAATCGATCATCTTCCAGTCACCCATGCGCTGGCCGTCGCGGCTACCCAGCAGCACGTGCGGGCTGGCGCTCATGTTTTCCTGACCACCGGCAATCACGATTTCGCTGTCACCCCAGGCCACTGCCTGTGCGGCCAGCATCACGGCCTTGAGGCCCGAGCCGCAGACTGCATTAATAGTCAATGCAGGGGTTTCCTTGGCCAAGCCACTTTTGATGACAGATTGACGCGCCGGATTCTGACCCGCACCTGCCGCCAATACCTGACCCAAAATAACTTCGCCCACCTGATCGGCTGTCAAACCTGTACGGGCCAACAAGCTCTTGATGACAGCTGCACCCAGTTCAGGCGCCGCTATCTTTGCCAGCGTGCCACCAAATTTGCCGACGGCTGTTCGTGCGGCTGAAACGATAACGATGTCTTCCATTTTTTAGTCCTTCAGTGAATCAAACGTGAAAAATTAAGCTTTTGCAAGAACGTAGCTGCCTGGCGCAGGCATAGTGGTTTTGTACTTGCCCTTGCCATAGGTCTTGGGCGCTGCAATCTGCTTGCCCGCGTGGCTCTTGAGCCAGGTGGCCCAGTCGGTCCACCAGCTGCCGGGGTACTCGGTCGCACCCTCCAGCCAGGCCGCTTGGGATTTGGGCAACTTGCCGTCGGTACGAATCCAGTGACTGCGCTTCTTCTTTTCCGGTGGGTTGATCACACCGGCAATGTGGCCGGAGGCGCCCATCACAAAACGCTTCTTGCCCGGCAAAACCTGGGTGGAGGCATAGGCGCCGCCGATGGGAACGATGTGGTCCTCGCGTGAGCCGTAGATGTAGACCGGCATGTCAACCGTATTCAAATCAACTTTTTCACCACAGACCGTCGCTTTTCCGGGCTTGACCAGGTTGTTTTCCAGGTAGGTATTGCGCAGATACCATGCGTAATAGGGGCCGGGCAGGTTGGTGCTGTCGGAATTCCAGTACAGCAGGTCAAACGGCGGCGGTGTCTCACCCTTAAGGTAATTGCCCACTACGTAGTTCCAGACCAGATCATTGGGACGTAAAAAGCTGAAGGTGGATGCCAGGTCTTGACCCTTCATCATGCCGCCCTTGCCCATTTCCTTCTCGCGATACTCAACAAAGGCATCGTCGATGAACACATCCAGAATGCCAGTGTCGGTGAAGTCCAGCAGGCTGGTCAGGAAAGTGGCGCTGGCCACCGGTTTCTCACCGCGCGCCGCCAGCACAGCCAGCGCGGTGCCCAGCATAGTGCCACCGACGCAGAAACCCAGGGCGTTGATCGTCGGCGAGCCGGAAATTTCTTGCGTGACGGCAATGGCTTTGATGACAGCCTGCTCAATGTAGTCGTCCCAGGTCGCGGTAGCCATGGACGCGTCCGGATTACGCCAGCTCACCACAAAAGTGCGGTGCCCTTGCGCCACTGCATACCGCACCAGCGAGTTTTCAGGCTGCAAATCAAGGATATAGAACTTGTTGATGCAGGGTGGCACCATCAGGAAGGGCTTCTCGTAGACCTTGGCCGTCAGCGGCTTGTATTCGATCAGCTGGAAAAACGCATTCTCAAAAACCACCGCCCCTTCGGTGGTGGCGACGTTCTTGCCGACTTCAAACAGGCTCTCGTCGGTCATGGAGACATGGCCTTGGCGCATGTCGTGCACCAGGTTTTGAATTCCCTTGGCAATGCTTTCGCCCTTGGTCTCAATCGCTTTCTTCTGCGCGTCGGCATTGAAAGCCATGAAGTTGCTGGGCGCCGCAGCCGCCATCCACTGCTCTACTGCAAAGCGGATGCGCGTACGGGTTTTGGCATCCGTTTCCACCGCATCAGCCAGGCCCATCATGGTACGTGCGTTGAGCATGTACATCGCGGCCGAATACGCAGCGACTGGATTGGTACCCCAAGCCTCGCCGGAAAAGCGTTTGTCACCGGTTGGCGCAGACAGACCATGGCTGAACATGCCCATGGCGTCCTGCAGGTATTGCTGCTGCAATTCCTGCAGCTTCTCGGGCGCGAAATGAATTTCGGGTTTTTTGGTGCCAGACACTGGCAGAGCGGAGCCCAAAGCGCCCAAATCCATACTCTGTAGCGACTGCACCGCCTTGGACCAGTTCTCGGTCATGGATTGCTGGAACTCCTGGGCAGCCTGGGTCAGAAAATCGGGGGCGTTTTGCGTCACACTGTCACCTTTGTTGCATTTGTCTGTTCTGGAGCGATAGTATCTCAACTGCGGCCTACGGCTCCCTGACAGGCCATGAAAATTACCCCGCAAATTTTATGTACATCGTTCCTATCGCCTGGCTTTATGTTGTGGTCATGATGAGCGTGGCCGAAGCCACCAATGTCAACGGCACTGTGCTGGGTGCCATCATCACATTCGTCCTGTACGGAGCGCTTCCGATTGGATTGATTTTGTATTTCATGGGAGCGCCAGGGCGCAGGCGCGCCATCCGGGCGCGTGAGGCTGCAGAGCTGCAAGCCTCACTCCAGCCAGATACAGGCCACCTGGCGCCCGCTGACGCGGTCGCGCCGGTGAGAAAAAAAGCGTGACGGGTTGCCCACCGTGCACCACGGTGGGCTGCCATCATTGCCAAATACCTGGGTAATGCCCAAAGCGTGCAAGCGTTGACGTGCCAGCGCTGGCAGGTTTGCCAACCATTTGTCTCTGGGTTGGGGATGGAAGCATTGCATCGCGTTGGGGTTGTTCCGGGTAAATGCCGTCACCACATCGGCGCCCACTTCAAACGCGTCCGGCCCGATGCAAGGCCCCAGCCACGCTATTATTTCAGTAGCTGGTTGCGCATATTTCACGGGGGTTAGAGGCCTAAATCGTTGGTAAAAATGCTCCAAAATGCCAATTCCAGCGACACCCGCAAGTCCGCGCCACCCCGCATGCACGGCAGCCACCATGGAGCCACCCCGATCGCACAGCAGCACTGGCAGGCAGTCTGCCGCCATGACAGTACACGCCAAGCCTCGAGTGCGGGTGAACGCGCCATCTGCCGTCAGGTCGCCGACAGTGGTGGCTTCCAGCGCCAGTATCTGCGTGCCATGAATCTGGTTCAAAAACACCGGCCTGGCCCCTGTCGCAGAGTGCAGCACAGCGCGGTTACGCGCCACCGCGGCTGCGTCATCACCAACGTGTGAACCCAGGTTCAAACTGTCATACGGCAGTGCGGAAAAGCCGCCCCTGCGCGTGGTGCACAGCGCGCGGACGCCCGCCGGTGCAAGCCAGTCGGGCACCAGCCAATCAGCCGGAGCAGGTGTGGTTACGTTCATGCAAACAAGGATACTGCAGCGCGTTGCTGAAACAAGCCCGTTACCATTGGTACCCTACGCAAAAGCCCATTTACTAATCGGAGCCGCCCCATGATCCTCGAACTTGCCGATATCCGCATCCACCCCGGCCAGAACGCCGCATTTGAAGAAGCCATCCAACGGGGCTTGAGCGGCGTCATTGGCAATGCCAAGGGCTTTCAGGGATACAAGGTCAACCGGGGTCTGGAGAGCCCTGAGCGCTACATACTGCAAGTGTTCTGGGACACGCTGGAAGACCATACCGTCGGTTTCAGGCAGTCAGACGCCTTTACACAGTGGCGTGCCGTTGTGGGCCCATTTTTTGCAGCGCCTCCGGTAGTCGAGCACTTTGACCTCGTCACAAAATCGGCTTGAACGAACCACGCACTTTTACCGCCAAAGGGAATCCACTATGCCCTACGTCTTTGCTCCCTCTCCTCAAGTCAGTGTGCCGGTTGCTGGCCGGTCTGAGCGTTTTCCGGTGCACCGCATCTACTGTGTAGGTCGCAACTACGTTGAACACGCCCTGGAAATGGGCGGCACTGGCCGCGAGGCGCCATTTTTTTTCATGAAACCAGCCGACGCCGTACTGGCCGCAGAACCTGGCGTAGCCGTTGCCATGCCCTACCCCACTCTGACCAGCAACCTGCACCACGAGATTGAACTGGTGGTTGCGATCGGAATCGGTGGTTCGCACATCAAGGCCGCAGACGCCGCTAGCCACATTTTTGGCTATGCCGTGGGTCTGGACATGACCCGACGCGACTTGCAAAACGACATGAAAAAGCAGGGCCGCCCGTGGAGTATCGGCAAAGGATTTGACCACTCGGCCCCCATCGGCGCCATCACCCCGGCAGCCCAGGTACCCGGTATTGCCTGCGCGGCCATCCACCTGCAAGTCAACGGGCAGGATCGCCAGCACAGCACTATTGCCAAGCTGATCTGGAATGTCGCAGAGACCATTGAACAACTGTCCGCCGCCTGGACCTTGCAACCAGGCGATTTAATATTCACGGGCACGCCTGAGGGCGTTGGCGCCGTGGTGCGTGGCGACACTCTCGCTGGGTCCATTGATGGCCTGCAAAGCATACAAATTCACATTGAATGAAGCACCCGCACAACCACCCCACATCAGCCTACGTGGCCCATACCGACGGCCACTGCACGTCCAGCGCCCTGACGCGTGGCCCCTGGCACCCCGACCACCAGCATGCTGGTCCCCCGGTTGCGCTGGTGTGCCGTGCCTTTGAAGCTGAGGCGCACAAACATGGCTTGACGCATTTGGCCAGGCTCACCGCCAACCTGCTGCGCCCAGTCCCGATCAGCGATCTGGAGGTCAAAGTTGCCACCATCTACGTTGGCCGCAATGCCGGACATTTTTCGGCACAACTGATGGCCGCTGGCAAGGAAGTGGGCGTCTTTTCCGCATTGGCTCAGCGTGAAAGTGAATTTCTGCTGCCTGAGGGTCTGCCCGGGCATCCCCTGCCCACTATTGCGACGCCACCAAAGGAAGCCACACCCGCGTATTTTCCCTTCGCCGGGCGCCACACAGGCTACTCGGATCTGGTCGAGACCCGCGAGGCGCGCGGCCACATTTTCGACGGCCCTTGTGCCATCTGGTTTCGTTTGCACCACCCTCTCGTGGAAGGCGAGGCCCCAAGCCCCTACCAGCGCGTTGCGGTAGCCGCCGACTCTGGCAACGGCATCAGCGCGGTACTGGACTACCAGCGCTACAGCTTCGTCAACTCCGACCTGACCATCAACCTGCTACGCCGTCCACTGGGCGAGTGGATGTGCCTGGATGCGCGCACCTGGCTGGGGTCCAACGGCTGCGGACTGGCCGAATCCGCCATATACGATGAACACGGACTGATCGGTCGCGCGAGCCAGAGCCTGGCGGTGCGCCAGCTTCAACACTGAAACCGGGTTCGTGGAATACTACGAAGGCTTTTCAGCCTTTCATCTGTTACCCAGAAGGACAATCACCATGATCAAACTCAGTATTCCCCTTGCCGTCGCCGTCCTGGTCAGCGCCTGCGCATCCACCCCAAGCGGCCCTGCGGCGACCGCGCAACTGGTGGCGACCAAGGGCAATGCCGTGACGGGTGAGGTCAGCTTCACCCGTCACGGCAATGCGGTTTTGGTGTCCGGTGAAGTGCGTGGTCTGGCGCCCACCAAGGAACACGGCTTTCACATTCACGACAAGGGTGATTGCTCCAGTGGTGACGGCATGAGCGCTGGCGGGCACTTCAACCCCTTGGCAAAGGGACACGGTGCCCATGACCACAGCGAGCACCATGCTGGTGACTTGGCCAGCCTCAAAGCCGATGCCAATGGTGTCGCCCGCTTCAGCTACGAGACCACGGCTATCACGGTGGGCGACGGTGCCACCGATGTCATTGGCCACGGCCTGATCGTGCACCGTGACCCCGACGATTTCAAAACCCAGCCCACTGGCAACTCGGGTCCACGCGTAGCCTGCGCAGTGATCGCCAAACGCTGACCCTGGCCACCAACAGACCGATGCTACGTAGCCCCATCAAACACTGCAAACAATGCGGCACGGCGGTTGTCTATCGCTTGCCGGACGACGGCGATAGCAAGGAGCGCGCGGTTTGCACCGCATGCGCCACGGTGCACTACGAGAACCCGCTCAACGTCGTGGGAACGGTACCGCATTGGGGCGACAAGGTGCTGCTGTGCAAACGCAATATCGAACCGCGCTGGGGCAAATGGACCCTGCCCGCAGGCTTTATGGAATTAGGCGAAACCACGGCAGAAGGTGCAGCCCGCGAAACCGATGAAGAAGCCGGTGCCCAATTTGAAATGCAGGATTTGTTCAGCTTGCTCAACGTGGCCCGAGTCGGCCAAGTCCACCTGTTTTATCGCGCACGCCTGCTCAGCGACCAGTTCAACCCAGGCACCGAGACCATTGAGGCACGCCTGTTCACCGAAGGCGAGATCCCCTGGGACGAAGTCGCTTTCCGCACCGTCAAAGAAACGCTGGAACGCTACTTTTCTGACCGCCGCAGTGGGCAATACGGTTTTCACGTCGTTGACATTGCCTAGGCTTGACTATTGACACCATGGCCACTGCCAAGCCGACGAGCGAAAGTGTATTGACCAATGCCGTGCTGGAGCTGGTCCTGCACGTTCCAGACAGCGTTGAGCCCACACTCGCACGACCCGCGCAACGCGCCCACGCTATATCCCGCGCCGCGGCACGCAATGCCAGCCTGATCTCTGGCTCGCTTTCATTGCCGCCTGGTTTTTTGGGTTGGCTCACCGTCGTGCCCGAACTGATCGGCATATGGAAATTGCAGGCGCAAATGGTGTCGGATATTGCCGCTGTGTACGGCAAGCGCAAAACCCTGGGGCGCGAACAAATGGTGTATTGCCTGTTCAAGCACGTGTCGGCCCAGTTGTTTCGTGACGTCGTGGTACGGGTCGGTGAGCGTGTTGTCATCCAGCAGACCTCTCTGAAGTTTCTGCAAAACCTGGCCAAAACAATTGGCGTGCAGGTTTCAAAAACGGTGATTAGCAAAGGTGCTTCCCGATTTGTGCCGCTGCTGGGCGCTGTGACCGTGGGCGCCTATGCGTACTTTGACACTGCGCAAGTGGCAAAGACGGCGATCGACCTGTTTGAGCGCGACATCGTGATCGATGCAGACACCGAAATCGAAAAAGATCGCACTCACTGAACCGAAAACCTGAATGGCCAAACTTTATTTCCGCTACTCGGCAATGAACGCTGGAAAATCAACTACCCTGCTGCAGATTGCCTACAACTACGAAGAGCAGGGCCAGCGAGTCATGCTGTTCACCGCCGCAATTGACGATCGCAGCGGTGCGGGATGTATCGCCTCGCGCTTGGGCCTGCAGCGCCAAGCCAGTGTGTTTGACGACAGAACAGATTTTTTGGAACTGCTCGCCTCAGAAACCAGCTTGGCCTGCGTACTGATCGACGAATCGCAGTTCCTGTCGACCAGGCAAGTACGCCAACTCCACCAATTGGCCAATGTGCACAATCTGCCGGTCATCTGCTTTGGCATACGCTCTGACTTTCAGGGCAAAGCATTTCCTGGTTCAGCCGAGTTGCTAACGCTCGCCGAAGACATTGAAGAAATCAAGACGATTTGCGGATGCGGCCGCAAAGCGACCATGAATATCCGCATCGACGAATACGGCCAGCGCGTGCACGCTGGTGCGCAGGTTGTGATTGGCGGCAACAACCGGTACCAGCAGGTCTGCGCGCGGTGCTTTTACCAGGGCGAAGCCTAAGCGGTAAGCGGCTGGACGCAGGAGCGTTCTGCGTAGGTAAAGGAGGAGCCCGCACAGCGGGCGGGGGACACGGAGCAGAGCGCTCCGGCGCCCAGCAGCTTAGGACAAGATATCGCGGATCTGCTGCAGGGCAGCTGGGTCGTCCATCGTGGTCAGATCGCCCACATCACGCCCTTCACACACCGCCTGAATGGCGCGGCGCAACAGTTTGCCGCTGCGGGTCTTGGGCAACACCGTCACAAAGCGCACGCGGGCCGGACGGCCGACCGCACCGATGGTGTTGTCCACTACTTTCATCACCTCGGCTTCCAGCTTTGCGTGCGCGGCCGCGTCCACCAATCCACTGGCATCCTTCACCACGGCAAAAGCAACTGCGACCTGCCCTTTGAGGGCGTCAGCAATACCCACCACCGCCACTTCGGAGATGTTGGGGTGACTGGAAATGCTTTCCTCAATCTCGCGGGTTCCCAGTCGATGGCCAGCCACGTTGATCACGTCGTCGGTACGCCCCAGGATGAAGAAGTAGCCGTCCTTGTCACGCACACCCCAATCGAAGGTGCTGTAGACCATTTTTCCGGGAATACTCTGCCAGTAGGTTTTGACAAAGCGTGCGTCGTCCTGCCAGATGGTTTGCATGCAACCGGGCGGCAGCGGGCCTTCGATGGCAACAACGCCCTTCTGATCAGCCCCTGTGAGTTCATCGCCGGAGTTTTCGTCCAGCAACTTGACGTTGTAGCCGTACATGGCCACACCCGGGCTGCCAAAACGGCTGAGCTTTTTCTCTACGCCGTTGGCAATACCCAGAATCGGCCAGCCGGTTTCAGTCTGCCAGTAGTTGTCGATGATGGGTTTGTCCAGGCCTTCGTTGATCCATTGGGCGGTCGGCTCGTCCAGCGGCTCGCCCGCCAGGAACAGGGCACGCAGGCTGGATAGGTCGTATTTGGAGAGCAGCGCAGGGTCCTGTTTTTTCAGCACGCGCACCGCCGTGGGGGCGCTGAACATGACCGTGACCTTGTACTTCTCGACCAGGCTCCACCAGATGCCGCCATCAGGGCGGGTGGGCAGCCCTTCGTACATGATGGTGGCCATGCCAGCAATCAGCGGGCCATAGATGATGTAACTGTGGCCAACAACCCAGCCAATATCGCTGGTGGAGAAATAGGTTTCGCCGGGGTTGCCGCAGTAAATGTGCTTCATGCTGGCAGCCAGCGCCACGGCGTAACCGCCCGTGTCGCGCTGCACGCCCTTGGGTTTACCGGTCGTGCCACTCGTATACAGGGTGTAGCTGGGGTCGGTGGAATCCAGCCACTCGCAGGGCACCACAGCATTCAGGTGTTTTTCGCGGAGAGCCCCCCAGAGGTGGTCACGTCCCGCTACGATATTCATAACAGCCAGTTTGCGATCCGCCAGCAGTACCGCGCTAGGCTTGTGGCTGGATTGTGAAATCGCGTCGTCCAAAAGTGGCTTGTACTCCACAACCTTGCCGCCGCGCGAGCCGCCGTCCGAGCTGACGATGACCTTGGGGCTGGCATCTTCAATGCGGGAAGCCAGAGCACCAGCGGCAAATCCACCAAACACCACGGTATGAATGGCGCCAATGCGCACGCAGGCCAGCATGGCAAACGCCGCCTCAGCAATCATGGGCATGTAGATCAGAACTCGGTCGCCCTTTTGCACACCCAACTCTTGCAAGGACGCGGCCATGCGCTGCACTTCGGCGTGCAATTGGGTGAATGTGTAGACCTGCTCGGTATTGGTCTCGGTGGAAACGGCAATCAAAGCAGCTTGATCAGCACGATCCTTGAGGTGGCGATCGACCGCGTTGTGGCACAAATTGGTGGTGCCACCGACAAACCAGCGCGCAAAAGGCGGGTTGCTGTAGTCGCAAACCTGCTGCGGTTGGGTATTCCATTCAATGGCTTTGGCTTCTTCAGCCCAAAAACCGTCCCGGTCGTCAATAGAGCGACGATAGAAATCTGCGTATGCGGTCATGTTGTGTCCCTCGGTGCCGTTGAAACTGAATTCATAATTATGAATATTCAGCTTGCTAGCACCTGACTGACTCAGGTCAATTTATCGCACAGACTATTTGATCAGCGCGTGAGCCGCTTTAAAATGCGGGTGCTCGGCGCTGCGAATCCATTCAAAGGCAACCATTTCAGTGGTGACCAATTCCGCACCAGCACCTGCCAAGCGGTCGAAGGCTGCGTCGCGGTTGCGCTCGGTGCGCGAACCACAGGCATCTGTCACCACCCACACATCGAATTCGTCTTCAAGCAAGTCCAGCGCCGTTTGCAGCAGACACACATGTGCCTCACAACCGGCCAGCACTATGGTGTCGCGCGCAGACCCGGATGCCGCCTTCTGAAAATGTTTGGGCAGGCTGCGGGCGTTACCCTGTACTGGCTTGGGTGTTGGGCGTAGCCATTCTGCCAAACCCTCTTCCACGGCACTGAATTGCATCTTGGACAATACCCTGGCACCCGCCTCCTGCAAAGCGGACTGCAACTCCGGAACACTGCCGCCCAAGCCGGGGGGATTCTGCTCCGTAAAAACCGCTGGTACCTTCAGCAGGGCCGCCAGCTTCGCCAGTCGAATCGCGTTTGCCAGGACTGCGGGGCCATCCGATATTGCCGGCATCAAGCGGATCTGAAAATCCACCAAAACCAGCTGGGACTCTTCTACATCTAACAGCATAGGCGACCTTTAGTTGGGAAAGTCACTGGAGAGAGAGGCTATGACTGGTGATGTCACTTTTCCGCCGCGGCAGCAGCAGTTGCTTCGTCTAGTGCCTTGCATGATGGTGCACACACCGCCTGTGATTTGCCCAGTACTTTGCGGGTGGTCATCAGGGAGCGTGCGCGGTGCTTGCCGCACAGAAAGCACGACATGGTGGCGCCGCCAAATGACGCTGCGGCCATGAAAGGGGAACCCGACACTTTGGACTTGTAACGCAACCCGTCTGGTAGAACGGTGGTCTTCGATTCTGCTTTTGCCATCTATATGCCCTTCTAAGCCTGGCTTGACGCCGTGAACACCACGGGTTAAGCTCGTTAGATGCGAATTATCCTCGTTCTAGCCGCGCTTTTGCTGATTAATGCTGCGAATGCCAATCCCGTACCCACTTCAGATGACATCGATCGGTTCGTGTCTGAGCGTGGATTTTTGGCGCGTGTCGGTGATGTGGGTGAAAAAGTGGAGGCAAAAGCCTCGGAGCTGGTTGTCAACGCCATGGGCTTTCTGGGGGTTCCGTACAAGCGTGGCGGCACCAACAGTGACACCGGGTTTGACTGTAGCGGCTTCGTTCGCACGATTTATGAGCAGACCGCCGGGCTGGTCCTGCCCCGCAGTGCCAACCAGCAGGCAGCCGCATCCGAAAAAATTGACCGCTCGGATCTGAAGCCGGGCGATCTGGTGTTTTTCAACACCATGCGCAGGGCTTTCAGCCACGTTGGCATCTATGTGGGTGAAGGGAACTTCATACACGCACCCAAACCAGGTGCCAAGGTGCGGGTGGAAAACATGACCGGAGCTTACTGGGCGCGCCGCTTTGATGGTGCCCGGCGCGTGCCGGTAGAGCCTGTAGCGTCTGGCGCGACTCCCTAAATCCCCGGTTTGCCTTGACGCGACCCCCGCTATCTATTGGCGCGTTCGCTCGCCGTACAGTGGCGCTCGCCGCCTTGTTGACGTGCCTGCCCGCTTTGGCGCAAACCGCTGCAACGCCGGAAGCCAGAGAAAAGTCCGCACAGACCAAACCAGTCAGCACGACTGACAAGCAAAGCACCAAAGAGTTGCCCTCGTTGGGTCGTGTTGAAGTTATAGGTTCCAGCAGCGACACGGACCAGCGCCGAGCGTCCACTGCAGCAAAAATCATCATTGGCAAGGAAGACATCGAACGCTTTGGCGATAGCTCAGTCAGCGAAGTGCTCAAGCGTCTCCCCGGTGTCACCACAGGTGGCAGACCCGGCCGTGGCGGCGATGTACGCATGCGCGGCATGGGCGGAGGCTACACCCAGTTATTGGTCAACGGTGAGCGCATGCCGCCAGGCTTTTCGCTGGACAATCTGACACCTGACCAGGTGGAACGCATTGAAGTCATGCGTGCGCCCACCGCAGAATTCGGTGCGCGCGCAGTGGCCGGCACCATCAATGTGGTGCTGAAAGAAGCGCTAAAAAAGACGCTCAATGAAATTCGCCTGGGTGCCGCAGTGGAAGAAAGCCGTGGATCCCCCAGCGCTTCCTGGACGCGCAATGACAAGTTTGGCGAAAGTGTTTCGTACACGCTGACCCTGTCCGCCAACAAGAGCGACACCCGCGACGAGCATGACACGCGCACCCGCTGGTACGACTTGGGCAGTGGTGCACAGGTGCTGGACCAGCACGACACCGGCTTTAGCACCAATAAACGTGATGGGCTTCACCTCAATGGACGTGTGCATATTGCCATGGCTCCGGGCGAGTCGTTGATATTGATGCCGTTTCTGATGCTTTCACAGGGCACGTCCGAAGCGCAGGGCCAGCTCGACCAGTTGCCCGGTGGTGCCATTGCGCAACCCTATGCGCGCTACGCCACAACCAGTGAGAGTCGTTTCACCTCACTACGCGGCAATGCACAGTGGCAAAAAAACCTGGGCGAAGGCACGCGGCTCGAACTGCGTGGTGGCGCGGGTAGTGGCAATTCCGAAAGCCACGGAACCCGGCAGGAGTTTGATGCGTCCAAGCTGCTGACCCGGACAACGGATGACCAGACCAATACCCGGGAAACGGGTTGGACCCTGACGGGCAAGGCTTCCCACCAACTGGAAAGCGAGCACGGCCTGGTGGCCGGGCTGGAACTGGACAACAGCGTGCGAAGACAAACCCGAACGACGCTACAAAACGGCCTTCCCATATTGACCGAATTTGGTGAGGACCTGAGCGCCTCCAGCATGCGCGTGGCCACCTACATTCAGGACGAATGGAACCCAACCAAACAGATCGCAGCCTACGCCGGGCTGCGCTGGGAAGGCATAGAAACCCGCAGTGACAGCGATGCCTACCGGGTGAGCAACCGCAGCAGCGTGGCAACCCCGTTGCTGCACGCCACCTGGAAACCTGACGAAAAGAGCCGCAACCAATGGCGCACCAGTCTCACGCGCAGTTACAAAGCCGCCACGTTGCAGGAGTTGATTGCACGGCCATCGATTTCGCAGCGCTTTCCGACCGGTGCCAACGAAGTGGGCAGCCCCGACCGTGCGGGCAACCCCAACCTAGCCCCCGAACTGGCGCGAGGTTTCGAGATTGCCTACGAGCATTACCTTGGCAAAGGTGGCTTGGTCAGCGCCAATTTTTTCTATCGCCATATCAACGACCTGATCCGCAATGTGGTGGCACTGGAAAACGTGTCGTGGTCGGCTGACAAGCGCTGGGTATCGCGCCCACAGAACGTGGGCAACGCCATTGCACGCGGCATAGAACTGGAAGCCAAGTTCCGTCTGGATGAAGTCTGGGCGGACGCGCTGCCAGTAGCCGTGCGCACCAATGTGAGCGTCTTTGATTCCGCAGTCGAAAAAGTAACTGCCCCAAACAACCGCCTCGAAGGTCAACCCAGGGGCACCACCAATCTGGGTGCTGACTACAAACTGCGCAGCCTGCCCATCAGCCTGGGCGCTAGCGTGAACATCACACCCGGCTACGACCTACAGATCAGTGACATCCAGAGCAGTACCGTTGGTGCCAAGGTCGTGACCGATGCTTTCCTGGTCTGGTTTATCAACCCCAGCGCCCAACTGCGCTTCAGCGCCAACAATCTTTTGCCGCGGGACTACTTCAACACCAGCAGCGTACTCAATGGCACACAGCGCCAGGACCATGAGAGCGCCAACCAGTCCAAAGTTCGTTGGGGTGTGCGGCTGGAATTGAAACTGTAGTTTCAATGAATGAATCCCCAGCTTTGCCGGGGGGACCCTAGAAGTTTGACTTTTACAGCTATGAAGCCTTGATGAGTATTTCAATTTGGCTACGATGTGCCCATGTGCAGTCACTACCAGGGTATCAAAGAGCGCGAGCGTTACATACGACAGTTCGGCGTGGAGCCGCCTGGCGATCTGGGCAAGTACGACCTGTGGCCCGGTTACCTGGGCAGCTTTGTTCGACGCCACCCGAATGCTGTTGCGGGTGATGCGGCGCTGCACAAGTACGCGGCGCTGAACGGCCGGTTCGGACTGATGCCACACTGGTCCACCGATACCACCATCACCAAGCACACCTACAACGCCAGAAGCGAAACCGTGGCCGAGAAGCCCAGTTTCCGCGATGCCTGGAAGCGTGGCCAGCATTGCATCATTCCTGCCGATGCGATCTTTGAGCCGGACTGGCGCAGCGGCAAGGCGATTGCCACACGGATTGCGCGTAAAGACGGCGAGCCAATGGGTATTGCCGGGCTGTGGTCGTGCTGGACGTCGCCCAAAGGGGATGTGTTCAGCTACACCATGCTAACGATTCATGCGGACACGCACGAACTCATGCGCCAGTTTCACAAGCCGGTTGACGAGAAGCGCATGGTGGTGATTCTGGAGCCGAATCAATACGCGGCCTGGTTAGATGCACCCTGTGGTAGCAGCATGGACTTCATGCAACCGTACCCCGCCAAGTTGCTCACTGCGAGCGCACCCACACCCGTTGAAGGAGTCCTGTTTTGACCAAACCCAGCTCGATCCTGTTTGTCTGCATGGGCAATATCTGCCGCAGCCCGACGGCGCATGGGGTGTTTCAGCATAAAGTAACCCAACAGGGTCTGGAGCGCACTATCGCGGTGGATTCAGCTGGCACACACAACTACCACCCCAACAGCCCGCCCGATGAACGTTCACAACTGCATGCTGCAAAACGGGGTTATGACCTGTCCGATTTGCGGGCACGACAGATTACCGATGCTGACTTTGATCGACACGACCTGATTCTGGTCATGGACTGGGACAACCTGGCACTGGTCGAAGACCTATGCCCGCCAGAGCATAGGCACAAGGTGCGAAGGCTAACGGAGTTCTGTTTGACTATGGATAGCCAAGTGGTGCCCGATCCTTATTACGGAGGAGCTGCCGGGTTCGATCATGTCCTGGATCTGGTGGAAGATGCCTGTGACGGTTTATTTCGCCACCTGACCAAAGCGACACAACGCAAAGCGCAGCCATAGATGATTGCACTTTGGAACAAATTGATGGCCTTGCTGGCGCCAGCACGCCCGTCGTCCGAGCCAGAGGATCAAGCCAGGGCACTGATCAATGCGATTGATGCGGGCGGACTGCCCTTGAATGCTGCACGGGTGAACGATATTGCCCGACGCTTGGGGTTGGAAGTGTCCACCCGAGCGCCGATGAATGAGACGATTGCACGTATTCGCAGGGCACTGAACCGGTGACAGCCAGCAGCGCAATCGTGCCGGTCACCCTGCCCGCAGCAAGGCGCTCTTCGCCCTCGGCAGGGCAACCAACACCATTGCTGACCTCTCACGATGCTCTGTAGTGACAGTCAGTGGCGAAAGCGGAGTACCGCTATCGCCAAGAAGCACTATGTCCCGGCTCGCTGGCGCATCGCCACCAGCGGCCAGCTTGCGCGGCCTGGACGCCGTGTTCGTGGCAGTGGTGGCACACGCGCCGCTACGTGACCCACTTCGTGGCCCTTCGGGTGAAGGCAACAGGCGTTATACAAAGTGGCCTGCGCTGAAGTCGGTCGCACAGCCATCGGCGCTTCCCGGTCGTTGGCACGCCCTACGCGCCGCCGTCTGCGCGCCCTTGTGGTTGTCGTGGCACCGTGGCATTGGTCAGGCATTGCGCGCTGTGTGCTTGGTCAGTGGCCTGTGGCCAGTTGTGTGGTGTGTGCCCCCGCCCACCCTTGTGCTTCGCCGCTGCGCGGCATCAGCCCGCGCGCCTCTGATATTGGGTTTTGCTACAGTTTTGGTAGCTGGTCACGCAGGGAATACGGTGGCTACAGGCCTAACGGCCTGTAGCCAGCGTGGCTGCTGGCTTACTTTTTAGGTGCAAACGTCGCTCTGTTAGCTATACATTTGATAGCTGCTTGCGCAAGTTCTATAAGGGCTAGAGGGCTATTTGGCATATAAAACTAGGCTGAACGGCCAAAAATGCTGATTTGGAGGTTTGCAGCCCACTTGGCACAACCAATTCGGGCGGGGGCAATTTGGATGAATGGCCGCCAGCTTTTGCAGCAGTGGGGGCAATGGTGGGGGCAATTTGACAAACCGAAGCCAGAAAGAAGAAAGGACTTAGTGTCTTTCGACGCTAAGTCCTTGATTCATATGGTCGGTGTGAAAGGATTCGAACCTTCTACCCCTTGCACCCCATGCAAGTTTTGGTGAATTCAACAAAACCCAATAAAAGCTCAAAATCAACCTAACCACTTGAATTTAAACGACTTTTAACAAATTAAGACAAAAGGCATTATCCAACAACGTCCACTAAGATACACTCAAAGCCTGCGTTGCGGTTGGGACAATGGTTGGGACAACGGAGACGGCGCAGTCAACCGGGGTTTGCTATGGCACTGACGATGTTGGAACTCAAAGCGCTGGGTGCTGCGGACCACGGACGCCGGTTAACTGACGGTGGATCGCTCAAGGGCAAGGTCTATGTGGCGCGCGACGGTGCCGTCTCGGTTCAATTCCGGTTCGCCTACAAGTTTGGCGGCAAATTTCGCGAAGTGCTGGTCGGCACCTGGCCCAAATCTGACATCACCGCCATCCGCAAAGACCGCGACGCCTTGCGTGTGAAGATTCAAAACGGCATTGATCCGGTGGAACAGAGCCAACTTGTCCGTGAGCAAGTGCAATCCGACCGCGAAGCCGACCAACTGCGCCTGGCAGCCGAGCGTGAGGCCGAACTCCTCAAAATCGAAGCTGACCGGCAAGACGCTGTGCACCAGCAACAATTGCGGCTCCAAGCCTTGGCCGAAAAGACCGCACGCATGACGGTTCGCAGCCTGTTTGATCAATGGCAGCGGCTGGAGCTAGTCCAGCGCGCCGACAAAGGCAGCGAGGCGCTGCGCTCCTTTGAGCGCGATGTCTTCCCGCTCATCGGCAATGTGGCGGCGGCGGACGTGAGCAAAGCGCACATCCAGGAGATTGTGGACACGATCAAATCACGCGCCACGCCCACACAGAACATGGTGCGCACCGCCAAAAAGACGCTGGCAGACATGCGCCAGATGTTTGGCTTCGCGCTGGATCGGGACTATGTCGATGCCGACCCCACTGCCCGCGTCAAAAAAGCCCGCATCGGTGCTGACGTGGAGCGCGACCGCGTGTTGAGCGAAGCCGAAATGATTCTGCTGTTTCAGAAATTACCCCGTTCGGGGCTGGCTGCCACCAGCCAACTGGCGCTGCTGATTCAACTGACAACCGCCGCCCGCATCGGCGAAGTGCTGGCTGCGCGCTGGGAACATGTGGACTTTGAGCGGCGGAGCCTGACCCTGCCCGAAACCAAGAACGGCAAGCGGCATGAAATTTGGCTGAGTGACTTTGCACTGCGCCAACTGAAGAGCCTGCATGAAAGCACCGGCCTGACACCTTGGCTGTTCCCGGCCACGCAAGCCAAAAAAGATCAACCTGACTTTGCCGACCATGTCTGCGTCAAGACCGTGACCAAGCAAGTGGGCGACAGGCAGCGCCCCGGTGATGCGCCCATGACTGGCCGCTCTAAAGACGTGGACGCACTGGTGCTGCCCGGCGGCAAGTGGACACCACACGATCTGCGCCGTACAGCGGCCACCACCATGGCAGAACTCGGTGCCCTCCCCGATGTGGTTGAAAAATGCCTGAACCACACCGAGGTGGGCAAGGTCAAACGCATCTACCAACGCGCCCAGTACGAAGGCCCCATGCGCGAAGCATGGAAACTGCTGGGCAGCCGTCTGGCGCTGCTGCAAGACATGGCTGCTGGCCGGGTCACCAATGTCGTTCCTTTGCAGCGGAGTCGTTGACCTGCCACGCCGCCCATCGGCAATGGATTGGCTACAATTCAATCTTCGAGAGACAAAATTCGGCTCCACGCCGTGAGGTGATTCGGTTCATCCTATATCTCTCGATCCATCTTCCCGACCCCTAAGGTTTTTTCGTCTTCTTCACTGCCAACTGCTTGAAGTTCGCTGAAGAAATCACCGGCTGGCCACTCTGCTTCTCAATGTCCTTCCGCGTGCGACCCGCCACCGCGCCGCCATCTTTGGCATCCTTTTTAAGCGGTGCCATACCAACAGAATCACGGTCGCGGTGCAGCTTGGTGGTGGTCGCCTCCGCCAGCATGGTCAGGATCAGCTCGATGTCGGTCATGTGATCGCGCAGGTTTTCACGCGCCAACGCCTTCACCTGCTTGTACTCATCCACCTTCAAGGCAAAGGTGCCGTGCATGATTTCGTTGGTCAGGATGGCGAATTCCTGGCTATTGGTCACCCCGCGCTGCTTCCATTCGTCGGTCAAGTCCTGGCGCACCGCAATGCCGCGCAGGCGCTTGTCGATCCACTCCTTAGGGTAGCCCTTCTTTTCGTAGAGTTCCTGCATCCGGCCCATGGCCAGCTCGGGGTTTTCGATCTCTTCGAGGCGTTCTTTGCCCACCTTGGCAAGCCAGCGTTTGAAGGGCTCGGCCTTAGGGCTGGGAATGGACTGGATCAAGCGAAAGATGCCCTGCGTATTCCAGCATTGGAGTTTTTGCCTTCCACCCGCTGTATCAAACGCCAAAGCAAGGGGGGGGTCAATTTGTCCCCCCCCTTGGCTGTCCAGGCCCAAGTCGGGGTCACGCCTGCGCATCTTCTTCCAATAGTCCGACGGATCGGCGGCATCCGTCAGCGCGGCAATGATGTCGGTGATGACAAACCACCATTCTTCCGCATGAAACGCCTTGCGTATCTGCCGCCCCTCAAACAGCGCCAGCTTCGCAGTTTCTTCCTCGCTCATAAATATTACTCCCGTCAAGCCATGTACAGTTGATCCAGCCTCGTTCAACAGAGTGTATTTCAGCACCAACCCAAGGGAGAAAAACATGTCACGTCACTACAGCACCAGAGAATTTTTCCGACAGGTTCCCAACGCGCTGCTCAAGCGCTACCTTGATGCCAAAGGCGTGCTGGTTGGCTTCAACTTTGCCGCGATGACCGAGGCCAAAATTGACTTGCTGTTTGATGCCTGGAAGGTCTTGCCAGACACCCAGCGCAATGCAATGGATGTTGAGTTCCGGGAGATTTTCGAGCTGGGTTGCGAGAAAGGGTTTCGCGCCATCATGGACGAAGCGCAGTGGCATTTTGAGCAAGGAACTGACCTCAATGCC
>CAJAVE010000270.1 GCA_903945325.1 uncultured beta proteobacterium
GCATAGCCTTCAGGCAAATCGACCACATTGAGGGAGCCGATATGCATGGGCATTTCGGGAGATTCAAGATGCAGGAACGCAGAGTCCACGCCGCTGAGATGCTTCATGCGCCAGGTCTTTCAGAAAATTGGAGAGGAAAAAAGGAAGATAGCACGCCAATCAGTCTAGGTCAGCTATCTGTCGGCGTACATCCAGATTGACCCGCACGCGTTTACCGGTCGCACCCACCTTTGCAACAAACTCAGAATAATCCGGCGTAAAGACCAATTCAGCCACAGGCTGCTGCAGGTAAGAGCGACGCGGGTTCAGGTAACCGGGGATGAAAGCGCCCTCCTTGTACTGAAAGTCGTGCACCATGCCAACGGCAATGTCTTCGGCAGTAGGGTCGTAGCTCACCTCCCAGACTTCGGGTACATCCTTCAAAGCGACGACAAAGCTCTTGCGCGGTGGTGCGTCGTACACGGCTGCCACGCGCGACGCGGTCTTGCCGTTTTTATCCAACACAGTGTGCGCCTTCAGCACGTTGCGCTTTGCATCCATAAGAACCAGAGTGGAAGGTTGCTCCCTCGCTTCGACGATGAATTTTCCATCGACGGAAACCGCCATGGTGACCACTACGGGCTGTGCGCAAACCAGGGCACCCAATGATGCCAAAACCAAGGCCAAACACTGCAAACGCAACACAACAACACTCCGACTCACGTTAAAACCTCCTTGGTGGGCAACCGCCCACTGTCAAGACACATACTATCAGCGCTCCATCGGAGCATTGACAATCGCCTGGTATTCGGCCAGCCGGCATGTACTGCGGAACGTAGATGACGCCTTGAGCGGCCAGATTGTTGACAAAAGAACGCAAGTGGTTGCGCGAGCCATCTTATTTTTTGCGCGACGCACTATCAACGCCGATAGCGGCCAGAACCCCAGTAACCGATCCCGAATTGGATCGCGATCGGCGGGTAATAGGGTGGCGCATAGTGGGCTGGGTAAACCGGCGAACTTATGTCATGCCCACTGGGCAAAAGGTATACAGGGTGTGCATAGATGGGGGGTTGCGCCTGCTCGGCAATCGGTGCGGATGCGCCCACCGCAGTCAACTGGAGTTCCACGGCAGAGCCCGGGTGATGCGGCATTTGCACTGCATAGCGCTTGCCAGCGTATTCATAGACCACGTTGTAGGCCACAACACGGTCTTCATAGACGGTGCTGACTTGGCAACGCCGAACGTTTTCGATGTAGGTTGGGCTTTGGCCCTCTACCCGATCGCCGACCAAAGAACCCCCAACAACACCCAGCATGGTCGCAGCTGCGCGTCCACTGCCACTGCCCACAGCATTACCTACCGCACCACCCGCAATGGCACCCAGCAGCGCGCCCGCGCCCGACTTGGGAGCCTGCACCGCCACGGGCTCGGTTGTGCACACCTGGCGCGGAACACCCACCTGTTGCATGACCGGTGTGGAAGATATCACCTGCCCAACTTCCTGGGCCAGTGCGGCCCCGGCAGCCAGCGCCAGGACAGGCATAGCGAGAATTGTTATCGTGTTTTTCATGATTGACTTTCCGAAAGGTTTAAATGGGGCAGGTGTAAGCGCAGGGCTTGAAACCCCTGCGCTTGCGGACCCCGCACCGGGCTTCAGTTCACTGCGGGTGCAGGCACTGGTGCTGGCGCGACAAGCCCGGTGCCTGGCGTGTGGATCCCGCGGCCGCCGTTGGCCGCCGCGCCCTGGCCCGCGCCTGGCATTGCCGTCGCCGTTGGGAGCCCAGTGCCTGGCGTATGGATGCGCGTTTGCAGGGGCGTTGCGCCTGGGAGCGATCCGGTACCGGGTGTATGGGCCCTGGTTTGCGTGCCAGCGGACGCGGCACCGGCTGCAGCGCCACTGCGACCTTGTGCAAAAGCGACCGAAGACACAGCCAGGATACTGACCATTGCGATGAGAGACAGAGTTGACGTTTTCATGATGGATGTCCTATAAAGTGAATGTAAAAACATTACCGTCCACGGCCCTTGCCGCCCCTTCCACCACCACCTGTTCATGATGATTGTTTCCGGGTGTTTGTAGGATGCATCGCCTGTGTCGCACCATCATGTCAAGCGCGCTACGCTGTGTATCCGTTTGTCGTCGCAGGTGTCGCGGCGTCGCAAACCATTGATTCCTTGATGCGTCTAAAACTCAAGACTTAGCGTCACAGAACCGTACGCGTGGCTTGAACCTTGTTCTTCAAACTCCCTGGTTCGCCAAACCCGCATGACGGCCAGCTTGACGCCGTGGCCTGCTACTGGGCTCTGCGCGCTGAGTCCGATCGCCGCCTGGGCAACCCAGGGACTTCTGGTGACACTGTGGCTGGACTCGAAGAGATTGCCATCCAGCGAAAAGTCGTGCAGTACCAGTTTTGTTTCCAGTGTCCCAAATAGATGAATGCCCGCTCGTGGTCTGGTAGATTGGCTTGCCCCCTTACTTTCGCCACCATGAA
>CAJAVE010000271.1 GCA_903945325.1 uncultured beta proteobacterium
CTGATTGGCACCCACTACCGCTATGGCTCCGTGGTCCCGCTGTCAGACTTCATGCAGGGCGCAGGCAAGGAGGTGACCAACCCGCGCCTGGACCTGGCAGACTTCATCGGTACGTCGTTCACCACGGCTCCCGACGGCAAGATGTACCAGTTGCCCGATCAACAGTTTGCGAATGTTTACTGGTTTCGGGCTGACTGGTTTGCGCGCAAAGACCTTCGTGATCAGTTTCGCGCCAAATTTGGTTATGAACTGGGCGTGCCACTGAACTGGTCTGCCTACGAAGACATCGCCAGTTTCTTCACCCATGACGTCAAGACCATCGATGGCCAAAAGGTCTTTGGCCACATGGATTACGGCAAGCGCGACCCGTCGTTGGGTTGGCGCTTTACCGACGCCTGGCTGTCCATGGCGGGTGCTGCCGACAAGGGTATTCCCAACGGCTTACCCGTGGACGAATGGGGCATCCGCGTTGCCACTGACCAGTGCACACCCGTGGGCGCATCGGTTGAGCGCGGGGGCGCCACCAACTCACCAGCTGCCGTATTTGCCCTGACCAAGTACCTGGATTGGTTGCGCAAATACGCGCCGCCCGAAGCGGCCGGCATGACCTTTTCCGATGCAGGCCCCGTACCCGGCCAAGGTCAAATCGCCCAGCAGATATTCTGGTACACCGCATTCGCAGCCCCATTGACTCAACCCGGCACCCCCGCTGTCAACCAGGATGGCAGCCCCAAGTGGCGCATGGCGCCTTCGCCCCACGGCCCGTACTGGAAGACCGGCATGCAAAACGGCTACCAGGACGTGGGTGCGTGGACCTTCCTGAAATCCACGCCCGCGCAGCGCATGTCGGCAGCATGGCTGTACGCGCAGTTTGTTACGTCCAAAACCGTGTCGCTGCGCAAGTCCATCGTCGGGCTGACGTTCATTCGCCAGTCTGACATCAAGCACGACTACTTCACCCGCAACGCGGCGCGCTACGGCGGCTTGATCGAGTTTTACCGCAGCCCGGCGCGCGTGGCATGGACGCCCACCGGCACCAACGTGCCCGACTACCCCCGCATGGCACGGCTGTGGTGGACCAACGTGGCCACGGCCATCCATGGCGACAAGACACCCCAGGCCGCCATGGACTCACTGGCACAGGCTATGGATGACGTTCTGGCTGACCTGCAAGCCGCTGGCATGCGCAACTGCACACCCAAACTCAATCCCCGGCGCGGGGCGTCCACCTACCTGTCCGACAGAGGCGCGCCCTGGAGCAAACTGGCCAACGAAAAGCCCCGCGGCGAAACCATTGCATATGAGCAGCTTTTGCAGTCCTGGAAAGAAGGTCGCGTGCGATGACGCTGCAGGACTTTTCGACGCACGCCCTTTCGCGTACCCGACTGACCTTGCTGCTGTTTGCGGTCATCACTGCTATCGCCATCGCCGCACAGACCTGGTGGGCTGTGGCGCAAGACAAGCAGCAAACACTGGCATCCGAGACCACCAACGGCCTGGTAGCCGTGCGGCTGCTGGAGGAGCACGCCAGCCAGACACTGCAAGACGCAGTGCACACGCTGGACCGGGTAGCGCGCGCCGTGCGGGCCAATGCCAGCTCGAACGAGCCGGAGCAGATTCAGAAAATTGTTGCGGCCTATGACCTGGGTCACACTCGCCATCTCAAAGCCCTTCAATACGTCACTCCACAGGGTACAAGTTGGATCAGCTCTGCCGACTACGGTACGCACCAATCAGAAGTTTTCGAGCGCCGCCACATTCAACAATTGCTCAGCACACCACTCGAACACGAGGCCCTGGTCGGCCACCCCTACGCCAGCCCGTATGACAACCAATGGGTTATCCCGGTAGCCAGAACCTTGTTCAACGCCGCTGATCAATCGATTGGTGTCATCAGCGTTGACATACGACTGTCCTACCTGGGCACGCTGTATTCCCGCGTGGCCAAAGAAAACAATGCCAGCGTAACGCTGCTGTCCGACCAGGGATTCATCATCGCGCGCTCGCCGTTTGAAGCCCGCTACGTCGACCGGGATCTGTCCGGCGAACGGGGACTCGGTGTGCTGCGCGCCGGCAATGTGGAAGGATCGTTCGACGACGACAGCTTTCTTGATGACGACGCAGGTGCAAAACTCTACACCTACCGGAAGTTGGCGGGGTTTCCGGTCACCACGGTCTATACGCGCGACTACGACAGTGTGCTGGCCCGATGGAACGAGCGCACTTTGGAGCGCATTGTGTTGGCCATTTTGACCATCGCACTGATCGGGACACTGACCTACGCCGTGATTTACTACATCCGGCGCTTGCAGGGAGCCCAGTACTCCCTGCGCGAGAGCGAAGCAAAATTTTTCGGCATGTTTCGCCAATCGCCCGTACCGCACGCGCTGGTGCGTTTCGACGGCAGGCAGTTTCTCGAGGTCAATGACGCATGGTTGCAGCAGTCGGGATTTGTGATCGGCGACGTCATTGGCCGCACCGCTTTGGAGTTGGGGCTTTGGGGTGACCCGAAACAACTTGCCGTGGTCGCCAAATCCATTGCCACCTCGGGCTCGATTGACCGTCTGGAAGTCAGCCTCAGGCACCGGGACGGTCACACCATTACCTGCTTGCTGTCAGGTCGGGTCATTGTGTCAACGGGGGAAAAACTCATACTCTTTACCTTCATCGACGTCACACACCAGCGGGCGATCGAACAGGAGATCCGTGACATGAACCAGCAACTAGAGTTGCGGGTCCAGGCCCGCACTGAAAAGCTGGAGGATGCCAACAACGAGCGCAGCATTGCGCTGGCTTCGGTCAGCAACATGCAAACCGAGCTTCTGCGCTCCGAAAAGCTCGCTGCACTGGGCTCGCTGGTAGCCGGAGTGGCACACGAACTCAATACGCCCATTGGAAACTCCGTCACCGTGGGTAGTACCTTGCAGCATCAGGTGCGCGAACTATCCGTGGCGTACAACAAGGGGGAGCTACGCCGCTCCCGGCTACAGGACTTCATCGAAGGCGCTACCCACGGAGCTGACATTCTCATGCGCTCCCTGGCCAGGGCCAGCGACCTGATTGGCAGCTTCAAGCGGGTGGCGGTAGACCAGTCCAGCGACCAGCGCCGTGTGTTCGATCTGCAAACCACGCTGCGTGAGGTCTGCCTGACATTGGAGCCGATGTACAAGAACACACCGTTCCACCTGAACGTGGCCGTACCGGACGCTCTGACCCTGGACAGCTATCCTGGCGCATTGGGGCAGCTGGTCACCAATTTTGTCAGCAACGCCCTGCAACACGGATTTGAGCGCCGCTCTGTAGGGCAGATGAAATTGTGGGCACAAACCAGTGGCCCTGACCAAGTTGCACTGCACTTCACCGATGACGGCAATGGCATGTCTGACGATACCCGCAACCGCGTGTTCGACCCCTTCTTCACTACCAAGCTCGGTCAGGGCGGCTCAGGCTTGGGAATGAACATCGTCTACAACATCGTGCGAGAAATTATGGGGGGACGCATAGAAATCGCGTCCAGCAAGGGTGCCGGAACCCATATTACCGTTGTATTGCCCAGGGTGGCACCGCAATCATCTGCGCCATCAGATGGCGAGCAAAAGCACCCCTATTTTGAGATGTGACTCGCCTACTGCCGAATCACGTCAGCACCCTGCGGTGGCTTGAACTGAAACACGCTGCCATCCAGGGCCACATTGGCTTTGAACCCACTAAAGCGCAAGCTGGAACGCTGACCAAAGCTGTCCACCATTTCCATTGACGCCAGATCACCGGACCGAAAACCCACCCGGATAGCCTGCAAGGCACTGTCTTTTGCCTTGGGGGTGGCCAGCACCCACTCCAACCCATCGCGGTCCGCATCCGCGGTCAACACGAAGTCCGCCTGCAAAGCCTTCACATCTGCAGCGGACGCAATCAGCGCAGCGGGTGTGCTGCTCAATACCTGCGCCTGCTTGCGTGCGGTCACCTGGTTCAGGTCCACGTCGTACAACCACAGCGTCTGGCCATCGGCGACGATGCTCTGCTCAAACGGCTTTTTGTAGACAAAGCGGAAATGCCCGGGCCTTGCAAACTCGAAGGTACCGGTAGAGGTTTTCGACCGTGCAGCCTGTCCTTCTTTGGCCGGCATGGTGACCACCTGGGTGAAGTCGGTGCGAGCGGTTTTCACCGTTTTCACAAAGTTCTCCAAGCTCTCCATGCCTCCAGCCCCCGCGGATACTGCGCAAGCAGCTATTAAAATAGTAGCAATTTGTTTCATATTCAGTTGGGGTCAGAGCACATTTGCTACGCAAAGTGGTCTGACCCACAAAGTTACTCCGTTCGCGCAGGTACCAGGATGTCGCGCTGACCATTGGTACTCATGGAACTCACCAGACCGGCCTTCTCCATGTCTTCCACCAGCCGGGCAGCACGGTTGTAGCCGATCTTCAGGTGGCGCTGCACCAGCGAGATGCTGGCCTTGCGGTTTTTCAGAACTACTTCAACGGCCTGGTCGTACATGGGGTCTTTCTCGCCGCCTCCACTGCCATCAACGCCGGGCTCCCCTTCGCCGTCCACAGAGCCACCCTCCAAAACGCCTTCGATGTAGTTGGGCTCACCCTGGCTCTTGAGGTAATTCACCACGCGGTGCACCTCATCGTCACTCACAAAGGCGCCATGCACGCGGATGGGCAGACCGGAGCCACTGGCCATGTACAGCATGTCACCCATGCCCAGCAGGGCTTCCGCGCCCATCTGGTCCAGAATCGTACGGCTGTCGATCTTGGAGCCCACCGAGAAAGCAATCCGGGTCGGAATATTCGCCTTGATCAGGCCGGTGATGACATCCACGCTGGGGCGCTGGGTCGCCAATATCAGGTGAATGCCCGCAGCACGGGCCTTTTGGGCCAGGCGGGCGATCAGTTCTTCAATCTTCTTGCCGATCACCATCATCAGATCGGCCAGTTCATCGATCACCACCACGATATGCGGCAATCGCTCCAGGGGTTCAGGGGACTCGGGGGTCAGGCTGAACGGGTTGTAAATAAACTCACCGCGCGCCTTGGCCTCGGCGATTTTGACGTTGTAGCCCGCCAGGTTGCGCACACCCAGTTTGCTGAGCAGCTTGTAGCGCCGCTCCATCTCGGCCACACACCACGTCAGGCCATAGGCGGCCTGTTTCATGTCGGTCACGACCGGCGCAATCAGGTGCGGAATGCCTTCGTAGAACGACATTTCCAGCATCTTGGGGTCGATCATCAGGAAGCGCACGTCGCTGGCCTCGGCCTTGTACAGGAGGCTCAAAATCATCGCGTTGATACCCACCGATTTCCCCGAGCCGGTGGTACCCGCCACCAGCACGTGGGGCATCTTGGCCAGGTCGGCGACGATGGGGTTGCCCACAATGTCTTTGCCCAGACCCATGGTCAGCATGGATTTGCTGTCGTTGTAGACCTGCGAGCCCAGAATCTCGGACAGACGGATGCTCTGCCGTTTGGCGTTGGGCAACTCCAGCGCCATGTAATTCTTGCCGGGAATAGTCTCCACGACGCGAATCGACACCAGGCTCAAGCTGCGCGCCAGGTCCTTGGCCAGACCGACGATCTGCGAACCCTTCACACCCGTGGCCGGTTCAATCTCGTAGCGGGTGATCACCGGTCCGGGCTGGGCCAGCACTACGCGCACTTCCACTCCAAAGTCCTTGAGCTTTTTCTCGATCATGCGGCTGGTCATTTCCAGCGTCTCGGGGGCCACCGTCTCTTGGCGTGCCAGGGCACCGTCAAGCAGGTCGACCTGTGGCAGTTTGGTGTCGGGCATCTCAGTGAACAGCGGTTTTTGGCGTTCCTTGGCGACGCGTTCGCTGCGCGGCGGCTCCATGGTGACGGGCTCCATTATCACGACCGGTTGCAGGTGGTGCACCTGCGTTTCCTCGCGTTCTTCGAACAGAATCTCCTCGCGCTCACGCATGGCTTGCTGGCCCATTTCCCGATCTTGCGCGCGTTCACGCTGCTGCTTGCGGGACTGCACTTGCGCATCCACCCAGGCACCAATACGCTCGGCCACGTGCATCCAGGAGAAGCCGAATACCATTGCGGCACCGATGACGCCCAGTGCAATCGAAACCAGCCCTGAACCAGAAAAGCCCAGCCACTTCACGCCAAACGGGCCAAGCACATACCCCAAGACGCCACCACTGTGCCCCCCAGGCAAGCGTGCCTCAAGGCTATACAAGCGCGACCACTCCAGCGAAGTGCTGGCATACAGCAGCATGGCAAGCCCCAGCCAAAATACAAGGCGGCGCGGAATCGCACGCACGGTTGCATCACCCCGCAAGCGATTTGCCAACAGCGCCAACCACAGCCGCACGCCCACTGCCACGCACCACCAGGCAGAAAACCCCAGCATGAAGTAGCTGACATCCGCCACCAGTGCGCCAAGGCGTCCGACGCGATTGGCTACCGGCAAGCCCGCACCTGAAGTGGACCACGCCGCATCGAGCGGGGAGTAGGTCAGCATAGCGATCAGCCAAAGTACCAGAAACACAAAACCGGCAATGAGCGCAATTTCGTTGACAAAACGGCCCATGCCTGTGGGCACAGGCACGCTGTTCGGCAAAGCGGAAGACCGAAGAGTATGAAGTGAATAGGTCATGTTCAGCGAGGTAGCATACGCCGCTCAAAGACACGCACGATGCCGCCTTCCATCGACTGAATAAAGCCCTGCTCTTCAAAGTCTTTCATGACACGGCTGACCATCTCGCGTGACGCGCCGACCATCTTGGCGATATCTTGCCGCGAAACCTTTTCGCGAATCAACAATACATCGTGCTCATCCGCCACCGCCGACTCCAAGAGGACCGTGGCGACCCGACCATAGACACCCATCAGTGCCAGTGAACTAATCTTCTGACTAGCCCTTCGCAAGCGTTGCACCAGTTCGTGAATCATCGCAAAGGATATGGCACTGTTTTCACTGAGACATCGCAGAAAATCCTCGCGCCCCAATATCAAAACATCGACTTGTTGATCTGCAACGACTGTTGCGGAATGTGGCTCGCCATCGACGAGGCTCATTTCACCTACATAGTCACCGGCGCGTAAGGTTGCCAAAATGACTTCGCGGCCTTTGCTATCAGCCATCACAACGCGTGTGCGCCCGGCAAGAATAATATACAAGGCGTTGCGCTTTTCACCCTGCTCCACCAAAATTTCGCCTCGTTTCAAGCGCTTCTTGGACACGGATTCCACCAGCGACTCCGCCTGCAGAGGTGTCAGCATGGAGAAAAGGGGTACCCGGCGAATCAAATCCAGGTTGCTCAACATTGACATTCAGTCACTCCGGAAAAAGAATTGCGACACTTCTTACAATCCTGCTTAGATTGAAAAGGCCCACATTGACCCGAAATGTACACGGCCTGACTCCCGTTTTTAGTACCAGAGGTTCCCCATGTCCCACACCAAACACGCCAAAGTCCTGATCCTGGGCTCTGGACCCGCCGGTTACACCGCCGCAATCTACGCAGCGCGGGCCAACCTCAACCCGGTTCTGGTCACCGGAATGGCCCAAGGCGGCCAATTGATGACCACAACCGAAGTTGACAACTGGCCGGCAGATGTGCACGGCGTGCAGGGGCCTGACCTCATGCAGCGTTTTCTGGAGCACGCCGAGCGCTTCAAGACCGAGATTTTATTCGACCATGTCAGCAAGGTTGATTTCAGCAAGCGTCCGTTCACGCTGACTGGCGACAGCGGCACCTACACTTGCGATTCGCTGATCATCGCCACCGGGGCCTCTGCCAAGTACTTGGGGCTGCCATCTGAGACGGCTTTTATGGGCCGTGGCGTTTCAGGCTGCGCCACCTGTGACGGTTTTTTCTACCGTGACCAGACTGTCTGCGTCGTTGGCGGTGGCAATACTGCAGTAGAAGAAGCTCTGTACTTGTCCAACATCGCCAGCAAAGTGATCCTGGTCCATCGCCGCGACAAGTTCAAGGCAGAGCCCATCCTGATCGACAGGATGATGGAAAAAGTAGCGGCTGGCAAGATTGAGCTCAAGACCTTCCGTACGCTGGACGAGGTGCTGGGCGACGCCTCGGGAGTGACCGGCATCCGCGTGAAAAACGTGAACGATGGCACCACGCAGGACATCCCCCTCACGGGCTGTTTCATCGCTATCGGCCACGCGCCCAATACCGAGATATTCCAGGGACAGCTTGAAATGGCGGGCGGCTACATCGTCACTCAGGGTGGACTCAAGGGATTTGCCACGCAGACATCGGTCCCAGGCGTGTTTGCCGCTGGTGACGTTCAAGACCACGTGTATCGCCAAGCCATCACCAGCGCTGGTACCGGCTGCATGGCGGCACTGGACGCCCAGCGCTTCCTCGAACAGCAAGAATAAATTCGCTATAATCCAAGGCTTTGCTCAATCCAGCCCGTGAGGGCATTGGCCCAACAGCAAAAACCGCCAAGCAATTGGCGGGGGGTTACCGCCACCCTTCTTCATTGGCGAGGTGAGGTTGCCGCGAGATTCAGGCACTGGATTTTCCAGAGTTTTGGGTCGCCAGTGGTAGCCGTTTAAGAAGTATCGGAGTGTCCTTATGGCACGCGTATGTCAAGTCACGGGTAAAGGCCCGATGGTCGGAAACAATGTTTCCCACGCCAACAACAAAACCAAGCGCCGGTTCCTGCCGAACCTGC